>DIVI01000105.1 GCA_002423305.1 Methylococcus sp. UBA6136
GCACTTCAGATTTGAATCCGCCATCAGTTTTTGTCCGTCAATCGAAATCTCAGTGTGTAGGTATCATCATAAGCAGGGTATGTCCCAACAGTTTCATCGGGTTTAACCTCCTCAGAAATGACAATCATCTGCTTTCCTGCCGCTCTTGCAAAAGTTTCCGCACTGTTCTTGACTTCCAACTTCAAATCATTCAAGTCATAGCCCCAGCCACCCACACGAGTGATCTCATAAGTGTCCGCTGAAATCGTATTGACGGCAGGGGGCGAACCGGGGCTGACACAGGCCATTAATGAAGCCGATACGGCTAAAACGAATAGTTTCTTCATAGGTAATTGTGATTCTCTTGCAAATAACCGGGTTTAACCAGAATTTCCATACTGGCTAAGAAGCGAGTTAATACATGAAGGCGATACCGAGATTGTACTGATCCGGGAGTTTTCCTGCAGCCGAATTAAAGTTCTGATAATCGAACTTTACCGCTACATTCTCAATCGGCTTATACGTTAGGCCGGCCTGATAGATCCATCGGTTATAGAGACCATCATAGTCATCAAAGCCATCGGGTACGCTGGCAAGCGTATTGTAGGATTCGTAACGGAAAAATGGGGCAATGTACTGCACCGTATCTTTCCATAGCCAAGGCATCACATTGTAGGCCGCTTCCGTATACCAACCGTAGTTCTGACTACCAATGGTTTCACCCTTGGCCGCACTCAATTGAGCGGCATTGCCAATACTGCCAAACGCTCCAAGGGCCCGCATTTCTATGCCCTGCCAGTGCCACTGTAGATGACCTTCATACAGCTGAGTAAAGGCATTCACCTCCTGACGGCCATACGCCTGGCTGCTGTATTCATAGCCCTGCCCAGAGTTGCCAACCCAAGCCGAAGCACCAGCTAGTAGCCCGGGAGCAAAAGGCATGTCGTAATCCAGCCGGCCGGTAAATGCAAAGTCTTCGGCAATGGCCTTACTGCCTGATTGTCGTCCATCTCTAATGCCAGCGCTGGTAAAGCCCTCCGCATTCAAGCCATTCATACCATACATACGGTATTGAAGTCCGGGTGCAATCTGTCCAAAAACCCCCGCCCCAATTTCACGCCATGTAGTCGGAATAATTGTGCGCTCCACCTGTGGACGGTAGTTGCCGTGATAGGTCGGTCCTTCGTGAATTTCGTTAATAAAGCCCATCGGTACGAGCGTCAAGCCGGCACGAACATTGGCATAGTCTTTAAGCAGAAAGTCCAGATACGAGAATTCTACCGACACCTCACCCTTCTCCTCAGATCCTTCGCCGGTGGTGCCATGCTCAAACTCGAATTCGTTGTTGAGAATGATCCAGTCATTGAATTTGTAACCGGCATAAATGACAGCCCTAAGGTTATCAATGGTCGATTTTTTGTCCTCACTGTAATCCGAGAAAACCCACTCGCCATAACCACCGATGGAGAGACCCTGATTGACACGGTAGACCTCCGAGGCCGCCGGACCATAACCATACTGGACCTTGTATTCCCGCTTGTCGGGGATGTAAAGCTGCGTCTTAAGCTTCTCGACCTCAGAAGCCAGGATATCGGTCTTCCTCTCACTTTCGGTTTTTGTGGATTTCTTGGCGCTGGAAGAGGGTTGAGCTGTGGAAGTATCGGCCTTGGCCGAAGTCGAAACCACCTTGTCACCCGAAGCGGAATAGGCCGACTGACTGGCATCCGTTTTCCCTCCCGCAGACTCATTCTGGGTGATGCGCAACTTCAACTCTTCGATCTGCTTTTGTTGTTGCTCGATGATCCGCCACATGTCATCGAGGGAGGCGGGCTTGGCTTTCTTGGCTTCGACAGCCGTCGCACCGAGCGCCAGCGCGACAGCGACCGAGAGAATGATTGGTTGTTTTGTTAAGGACATGACCGACCTTGCTTCGTTGATTAAGACGGGGCCAGCAGTATAGATGTTTCTTGATATTAGATGCAAATCGTTCTTATTGGCTTCATGGTTCACATGCTGGCATAATTGAGCCATCTATTTGCTCTAACGGCCTGACCCATGAAGTCTCAACCCATCATCCCGCTTGTCCTTTCGGCCCTGATGGCCTTCAGTGCTCTATCAAGTGCCGCGCCGGCTATTGGCCGCAAGGCCACGCTTGGGCAACTCATTTTCTTCGACAAAAACCTGTCAAACCCGCCAGGGCAAGCCTGTGGTTCTTGCCACGATCCTAAGCGGTTCTTTACGGATCCTGACCAATCCAAGCCAACTTCAGAGGGCGTGATAGAGGGGCGCTATGGCAGCCGCAACGCCCCAACCCTGTTTTACACAAGCGCGTCACCTACCTTTCACTTCGACAAGACTGAAGGCCTATTCATCGGTGGACAATTCGTGGATGGCAGGGCGGCTACGGTGGCTCAGCAGGCTAGGCAGCCTTTCCTAGAGCCCTTGGAGATGAACAATGCAGATGCACTGGAGGTGGTTGAGAAAGTCCGCCTGTCCAAATACGCAACGCTATTTAAGGGTGTTTTTGGTCCCAACTCTCTGAGCAACCCAGAACAGGCTTATCAGAATATTGCCCATGCAATTGCTGCTTTTTTAAGTCTGCCGGATTTCTCCCCAATGACTTCGAAATACGATTACTACCTACAGGGCAAGGTGACCTTTACTGCCCAGGAGCGCCGAGGGCGCGCCATCTTCGAAGATGAACACAAAGGGAATTGCGCGGCGTGTCATCCTTCCCGTCCCGTGCAAAACGGCGCGAAAAAGCCTCTATTCACTGATTTCAGTTATGACAATCTGGGAGTCCCCAGGAACCCAACCAATCTCTTCTACAAACAATCAGCCGAATTCAATCCGCTAGGTTCCAAGTTTGTGGACAGAGGACTGGGCGATCATGTGGAAGATCCCCATGAGGACGGCAAATTCAAGGTGCCGACCCTCCGAAACATTGAATGGACAGCCCCTTACATGCACAACGGCTATTTCAAGACCTTGCGGGGTGTGGTGAATTTCTACAACACGCGGGATGAGAAGCCGCGCTGTGCAAGCAACTGGCTGACCGAGACGCAGGCCCTACAACAAGGATGCTGGCCAGTGGCGGAAATCACCACAAACGTGAATCACGATGAACTGGGTCATCTTGGCTTGACTGCGCAGCAAGAGGAGGATCTGGTCGCATTTCTGAAGACTCTGACTGATGGCTATGCCCCTCAGCGCCGAAATCTTGAATGGACCTTTAGGGAGAGACTGGGATCCGCTCGTCATTGTTTCCAATAACGATACAGTTATGCCATAACAAGTGGGATTGTAAATTATGAAGGCCGACGTAAACTCTGGCTCACCGTCGGTATGGCATTCCCCTCCGACCGGCTTCAGAGTCTTGCTCCTCCTTAGTTAGTATGCTTCAGGCCCGCCTCCTCCGAGACGGGTCTTTTTTTGTCGAATCAATAAGGGTGAGACGTGCAGCTACCCTGACCCGTTTCACGCTGACCTCGAACGCAGCGCATGGGCAATGATGGCCGCCGTTGCTGCCACATTCAGTGACTGGATCGCGCCTGATCCAGGCAAGGTCAAGAACTCATCACATTGATTCAATGTAGCGCGATCGAGACCTTGCTCCTCATTACCCAGCAGAATCAGTCCCGGGTCCCGATGCAATTGCAGCGCCTCCAGCGTCTGACCCTGGCGACTCAACGCAGTACCGACGATACGACCGTGTCCCTTCAGTTCCCGAAGCAAGGCCAGCAGATTCGTGGCTCGATAGATCTTCATACAATCCAGGCCGCCTTCGGCAATGCGATAGGCCGCATCCGACAGGCCGGCCTGCTGCGGATGGTCGGACAGCACCAGATGCCCGAAGCCAAAAAAGGCCAGACTCCGTGCGATGGCACCCACGTTGTGCGGATTGCCGATGCCATCCAGAACAAACAGGGAACTGCCCGCACCCAGCAGACGCCTGCATTCGGGAGCTGTCAACCGATGCTCGGGCTGGGGTTCGGCAACGGCGACCACACCCCCATGCAGGACCGTGCCGGCAATTTTCGTCAACTCATCCGCATCGACCCTGCGGTAAGGTCGGCGGAATTGGGCCATCCGGGCACAAAAGTCACCCACTTGCCGAGTCTGCCGGTCCTCATAAAACAGCCTGACCACCCTGTCAGGAGCATGCTGGAACAGCGACCTGACCGCCGAGAGCCCCGCCACTTTTAAAAGAGAAGAACTCCTGCCTGTGCTGGATTCCTGATGATGACGAACCGGTCGATCCGTCCGCTCACTTTCTTTAGGGAAGCGTCGATGGCCAGGGGGTGTACGGGACAAAACGGGCCTTCCTTCCTGATTGGGTAATAGACACGCTATTCTACCCGCAGCACTCCTCAGACCTCGCTAATCCCAAAGCCCGCGCCGTATGCCACGCCTGATCCTGTTCAACAAACCCTACGGCGTACTCTCGCAGTTCACCGACCGTGACAGCGGTCGAAAAACTCTTGCAGATTACCTTTCCATCCCAAAAGCACGTCCCGCTGGGCGCCTCGATTACGACAGCGAGGGGCTTTTATTGCTGACCGATAGTGGGGCACTCCAAGCCCAGATCGCCGATCCGCGGCACAAAATGGCCAAGGTTTACTGGGCGCAGGTCGAAGGAATCCCCGCCGCATCGGCGCTGGAAAAACTCAGGCACGGACTGTTGCTCAATGATGGCCCCACCCGACCCGCAGAGGCCCAGATCATAGGGGAACCCGTCGGATTATGGTCACGCGACCCGCCCATTCGATACCGGGCCGCCATCCCAACCACCTGGATCGAGCTGACCCTGAAAGAAGGGCGAAACCGACAAGTACGGCGCATGACCGCCGCCGTGGGTCATCCCACCCTCCGGCTGATTCGTGCAGCGATTGGGCCCTGGACGCTGGACTCACTCGAATTGGGCCGTTGGCGGGAAATCATGATCGATGCAACCTACGATGAAATACCCATCCGCGCATCTCGCCGACTCAAGCCCGCACATTCGGCTTCACACCGGAAAGCACCCCGTTCGTAGTTCAGAAACCCACCCTGGTGACAAATAGTCAATACATGTTGTAGGGCAGGAATTTACGGGCAGGCTGATTTTTACCCGATCGCCC
>DIVI01000003.1 GCA_002423305.1 Methylococcus sp. UBA6136
GCCCCGCCGATGGTTTGGGTGGGGCTTATCAGCTATCCCCTGTATCTTTGGCATTGGCCACTCATTGCCTTCGCCAAAATTGAGTGGGGTGAAAGCTTGCCCCCTGAGGTCAGGTGGGGGGTGGTTTTGGCTGGTTTCTTGCTGGCATGGCTAACCTACCAGTTCGTCGAATCGCCAATACGATCTGGGCGTAAGGGTAGGGTGGTCACTTCCTTGTTGCTGACCACTGCGTTTGCGGTTCTGTTGCCGGGTTTGTTGATTACCGGCTATCAGGGACTTGGGTTTCGCTATCCTGGCCTGATACCTGACCTTCAAGCCGGTCAGTTGAAATTTCCTGTCGAATGGCGGGGGGGGACCTGCGGTCTGGATCGGGCGCAGGATTTCGATGCCTTTGGTAAGGAATGTTTTGGCGCTGATCCGGCGAACACCGCGACGGCAACCCATAAAAGGTCCCTGCTGCTGTGGGGGGACTCCTACGCAACCCACTTGTATCCGGGTTTGCAGCACGTGCTTTCGAATCAGTACGAAATCGCTCAGCTGACGACCTACGCTTGCCCCCCCATCCTGGGTTTCGTGCATAAGCAACGATCCCACTGCGCGCATATCAATCAGTCCATCCTGTCCCATCTCCAGAATCACGGTTACGATACCGTGATGATGGCCGCAAATTGGCAGGGAGTCGGTATTGAGGGCCTCGCGGCTACCCTGGACGAGTTGAAGCGGCTGGCCCGGGCTCGAATAATTCTGGTGGGCCCGCCTCCCCGATGGACCAAGGGGCTGCCTCGAGCGCTGTTTGAAGTCTATCTCAGGGATCCCGCCCAGCCGCTTCCCGACCGACTGGCCCAGAGCTTCTCCGAAAGGACTACGATCCTGGATGCCGAACTGGAGACACTGGCCCGGAGTAAAGGGATTGATTATGTCTCCGCATGGCGGGGGCTATGCAATGCCGAGGGGTGCCTGGCATTGGATCGGGATGCCATCGTGGCGTTTGATCAGGGGCATCTCACGTCCAGCGGTTCTCGTCGGTTGATCTCGGCTGTGCGAAAGGAGATCGACTCGCTGAATTGATGGCTGGTCCCTGCCTCATCGGGAGAGGCGCGCAGGAACCATGCGGGTGAATCGCCGCCAGGTTGTCAGCGTGTGGGGTTGGTCATCGCCCCTTGATCTGACGGCTGATGTCCGATCGCCGAGTCCTGACCAAACTGCAAGCGATAGAGCTCGCCGTAATGGCTTTGTCTTTGCAGCAGTTCGTCATGGTTACCCGCTTCAATGATGCGGCCATCCCGCATGACGTAAATCTGATCCGCCTTTTGGATGGTCGACAGACGATGTGCGATCACCAGCGTGGTGCGGTTCTGCATCAGTGTTTCCAGTGCCTCCTGCACATGCCGTTCGGACTCGGCATCCAGTGCCGAGGTGGCCTCATCAAGAATCAGGATGGGCGCATTTTTCAGCAGGGCGCGGGCAATCGCTATGCGTTGGCGTTGGCCGCCGGACAGCAGGATGCCTTGTTCGCCCACTCGGGTGTCAAAGCCATCGGGCAGGTTTTCTATGAAAGAGAGCGCATGCGCGGCCACCGCCGCCTCCCGGATCTGCTCTCGAGTGGTGGATCCACGGCCTCCATAGGCAATGTTGTTAGCGATCGTATCGTTGAACAGCGTCACTTCCTGGCCGACATAGGCAATGTGATGCCGCAGGCTGGACAGCGACAGGTCCCTGATATTGACGCCATCGACCAGAATCTCCCCGGCGGTCGGTTCATAAAGCCGCGGTAACAGCCGGATCAATGAGGTCTTGCCGCTGCCCGAATGTCCCACCAGGGCGATGGTTTTTCCGGGCGGAATACTCAGGTCGATGTCTTTCAGGATCGTGTCGCCGTCATCCTGATACGCGAGGCTGATGCGCCGGTATTCCACGCGCCCGGTCACCTGCGGCAGTTCGATCGTTCCCGTATCGCGCTCACGCTCGCTGTCGAGCAGATCGAAGATGCTGCCCCCCGCGGCAATGCCGCGCTGCACGACGTTGGCCAGATTGGCGACCCGCTTGATTGGGCTCAGCATCATGGACATGGCGGCGATGAAGGAAATCAGGCTGCCGGGGGTGATGCTGCTGCGCACGGCATCCAGGGATACAACGTAGAGCACGGCAGCGAAACCGCTCACGTAGATCAGCTGAATGGCCGATCCGGCGAAAGCCTCGGTAGCGATGCGTTTCATGTAGCGCTGAAAGTTAAGTTCGTTTTCCTGATCGAACTTGTTCGCCTCGTAGGTCTTGCCGTTGAAGACCTTGACGATACGTTGGGCGTCAATCGCCTCCTGAGCGACATGCCCCACATTGCCCATCGACTCCTGAATGCGACGGCTGATGCTGCGAAAGCGTCTGCTGACGCGACTGATGCTGATCCCCAGCAAGGGGCCGACGATGAGCAATACCATGGACAGCTGAACATTCTCGTACACCATCAGGGCTATCAGCCCGATGATGGTCAGCCCGTCCCGGAAAATTCCCATGATGCCGTTGGTCAGGGATTCGGCGACCTGCTCGGTATTGAACAGCAGCTGGGACATGAGCTGTCCCGACGAGGACTGGTCATAGGCGGCGCAGGGCAGGTTGAGAAACTGGTCGAACATATCCTCGCGGAGATCGGTAATGACCCGTCGACTGACCCAGCCCGAATAATAATCCCCACAGAAGCCCGCGATACCCCGGACGATGGACAGGCCGATCAGCACCCAAGGCGCCATGCGAAGCACCGATGGATCATTGTTGACGAAACTGCCGTCAATCAATGGCTGGATGAGCTTGGCAAAGGCTGGCCCCAGTGCCGCATAGACGATCATCGCCATGACGGCCAGCAAAAACCGTCGCCAATAGGGTGAGGCATACCGCAGCAACCGTCGATAAGTGGTCATGCTGTCGGGGGCGTTGGGCTTAGCCGGACTCATGGAATCCCTGTCTTGTTATGGGGTTGGGATGGGATCAGCCATGATCCGCAGGCCGCCTGATGAAGCAAGGCTATCAGCCTTGACGGCCGGGGGGATGGCTGGGAAGCGACGGGCGTTGCCCGAATGGGCCATGGTAGCAGCGGCCTAGGGTCAAGGCCGGTTAACAGCAACGTTTGATACCACTCCAGCGCCGCTGGATTTCGGCGGCGTGGAACGATTTGCGGTCAAGGAGCGGGGTGGCGTCTTCCGTGTCGCCCTGATGATGCCTCTGCCAGTGCGCCAGGTAGCGCTCATAGGCGTCGTCGCCCGAGATAACCCGGATCAAGCGCCAACATTTCCTGATCATCGCGATAAGCGGATCATAAATCGAGAACCTGACCGCATTGGCTGCGGCTTTCACGAGGGTTCCCGGTTGGGCCAGACGGCAGCGGTTGCTCGTCTTACTTGATCTTGCCTTCCTTGTAGGTGACATGCTGGCGAACGACGGGATCAAACTTCTTGATCTCCATCTTTTCCGGCATGTTCTTCTTGTTCTTGGTCGTGGTGTAGAAATGACCAGTGCCGGCACTGGATACCAATTTGATCTTGTCGCGCATGATCTACTCCTTAAATCAGACTTTATCGCCGCGCTTGCGGATATCCGCGAGAACGGCGTCGATGCCCTTCTTGTCGATGGTGCGAAGTCCATGGCTGGATACGCGCAGGCGCACCCAACGGTTTTCGCTTTCTACCCAGAACCGATGCTCATGCAGATTCGGGTTGAAGATTCGCTTGGTCTTGTTGTTAGCGTGAGAGACGTTATGGCCTACAATACGGCCCTTGCCCGTCACTTGGCATATTCTGGACATGATGAACCTCGGTTCGCCTGGCTGGGTACGGAAAAGCCGCACTTTATATGTCATTCCTCAGGTCCAAGTCAAGCGACGCCCCCTTTTTTCAATTCCGTCTGACCACACGCATGACACTCAAGCTCGGGATCGTCATGGATCCCATCGACAAGATCAAAATCCACAAGGACACCAGCTTTGCCATGCTGCTCGAAGCCAGCGCCAGGGGTTATGCGCTGTATTACATGACGCTGAACGATCTCTATCTCCGTGATGGGCGCACCCATGCCCGGATGCGTCGGTTGAGTGTCCAACGCGATGAAATAGCCTGGTTCCGCTTCGACGGGGAGATGGATGCACCGCTGGATGAGCTCGATGTGGTCCTCATGCGCAAGGATCCGCCGTTCGATCAGGAATACATCTACGCGACCTATCTGCTCGAATGTGCCGAGAACCGCGGCGTGCAGGTGATCAACAAGCCCCGTTCGCTGCGGGATGCCAACGAAAAGCTCTTTACTGCCTGGTTCCCGGAATGCTGCGCGCCCACACTGGTGGCCCGTGAGGCCAGCCTGTTGCGCGAGTTTCTGCATGAACAGGGCGAGATGGTACTCAAGCCGCTCGATGGCATGGGCGGTGCCTCCATCTTCCGCGTAGCGGAGCGCGATCCGAACCTGAGCGTCATCCTCGAGACCATGACCCAACACAACCGCCGCTTCGTCATGGCTCAGCGGTATCTGCCGGAGATCGTGGACGGTGACAAGCGGATACTGATGGTGAACGGCGAGGTGGTGCCCTACGCACTCGCCCGCATTCCCGCCCAGGGCGAAAGTCGCGGCAACCTTGCCGCAGGTGGCCGGGCCGAGGGTCGTCCGTTGACCGTGCGGGACCGATGGATTGCAGCACAAGTGGGCCCCGAACTGCGCCGACGCGGTCTCAGTTTCGTCGGGCTGGATGTCATCGGCGACTACCTGACCGAAATCAATGTCACCAGTCCGACCTGCGTCCAGGAGTTGGATCGACAGTTTGGGCTCAATATCAGCGCCCAGCTGATGGATCACATCGAATCTCTCGTTCAGCGCTCGCCTGGCCCGTCGGCATGAGGGCGGCGCAACAGAAACTTGCCCTCCGCGCCCATCGCTGCAGCCCCATGTCTGTATAATTCCCGGCTTTTTCACCGGGATCAGCGATGCGCGAAATCAACCCGCTTAATAACCAGATCAAAGATCTCAAGGGCCGTGCAGAGTCCCTTAGGGGGTATCTTTGACTTCGAGGAAAAACAGGAGCGTCTGACCGAAGTTCT
>DIVI01000211.1:0-4997 GCA_002423305.1 Methylococcus sp. UBA6136
ACAGCGATGGCGCCTGAATTGCGCACGGCGAAGCGTTCGCCCGCCACACCGCGGAAATAACACTCACCCTGAATCGCCCCATACAGGACGGTATTGCCGACGATGATGTTTTCTTCTGCGACGATGGGCGAGATGAGGGGTGGGTAGATTGCAATTCGACCACCGGAGAGACCTTTGCCGACGTAATCATTACCTTCGCCGGCGAGTTCCATCGTGACTCCTGCCGCGAGGAAGGCACCAAAACTCTGTCCGGCCGTACCATGGAGCTTGATGTGAATGGTGTCTTCCGGAAGCCCCACATGACCATAGCGTTTGGCCACTTCGCCCGAAAGCATGGCGCCTGCCGTGCGGTTGAAGTTGCGGATACCCGCCTCGATCTGCACTGGGGTGCGATTTTCCAGCGCCGGTTTGGCCTGGGCAATCAATTGTCGATCCAATGCCTTGTCCAAGCCGTGATCCTGAGTTTCAGTGTTGTAGATCGAAACACCTGGACCTGGGGTTGGCTTGTAGAGTAGGCGGCCAAGGTCGATTTTTGATGCTTTCCAATGCGCAACGGCCTTGCGCATGTCGAGCCGATCGGTTTGCCCGATCATTTCGTCGAACTTGCGGTAACCCAGCTTCGCCATCAGTTGCCGTACTTCCTCGGCGATGAAGAAGAAGAAATTGACGACATGTTCGGGTTGACCGGTAAACCGTTTGCGCAGTTCAGGATCCTGGGTGGCGACGCCGACGGGGCAGGTGTTCAGATGGCATTTGCGCATCATGATGCAGCCCTCGACGATCAGCGGCGCCGTGGCAAAACCGAATTCATCGGCACCAAGCAGGGCGCCGATGACCACATCGCGCCCGGTGCGCATGCCGCCATCGGCCTGGACACAGATACGTCCGCGCAACTTGTTGAGTACCAGCGTCTGGTGCGTCTCGGCCAAACCGATTTCCCAGGGTAGTCCGGCATGCTTGATGGACGTGATGGGGCTGGCACCGGTACCGCCGTCATAGCCGGCAATCGTCACGTGATCGGCGTGCGCCTTGGCAACACCAGCCGCCACCGTACCGACGCCGACTTCAGACACCAGCTTGACACTGATGCGGGCCTCGGGATTGACGTTCTTCAGGTCATGAATCAGCTGACCCAAGTCTTCGATCGAGTAGATATCGTGGTGCGGTGGTGGCGAAATCAGACCCACGCCCGGGGTCGAGTGACGGACCTTGGCGATGGTCGCATCGACCTTATGGCCCGGTAGCTGACCGCCTTCACCTGGCTTGGCACCCTGACTGATCTTGATCTGGATGTCATCGGCATTGACCAAATATTCGGCAGTCACGCCAAAACGTCCGGAAGCAACCTGCTTGATGGCTGAGCGCATGGAATCGCCATTTTCCAAGGGCTTGAAGCGTTCGGGGAGTTCTCCGCCCTCACCGGTATTGGATTTTCCGCCAATGCGGTTCATGGCGATGGCCAGCGTGGTGTGTGCTTCGTAAGAGATGGAGCCGAAGGACATGGCGCCTGTCGCAAAACGCTTGACGATGTCCTTGGCGGATTCGACCTCATCCAGCGGGACCGGAGCATGGTCGTAGTTGAAATCCAGCAACCCGCGCAAGGTCAGCAGTCGTTCGTTCTGCTGATTGATCGACTGGGTATAGTCGACATAAGTCTCCCAGTTGTTGGTGCGGGTGGCGTGCTGCAGCTTCGAAATGGTTTCCGGCGTCCACACGTGATCCTCGCCACGGACCCGGTAGGCGTATTCGCCACCGACATCCAGTGCGTGACGATAAATGGGTGCATCGCTGTAAGCGAGTCGATGTCGCTTGATGCTTTCTTCGGCGATTTCCATCAGACCTGACCCCCCGGTGGTGGCGCTGGTGCCGGGGAAGTAGCGGGCGAGGAATTCGTCGCCCAGTCCGATGGCATTGAAGACCTGGGCGCCACAATAGGACTGGTAGGTCGAAATGCCCATCTTGGACATGATCTTGAGCAAGGCCTTGCCGATCGCCTTGATATAGCGCTTATGGGCTTCTTCTTCACTGAGCGGTTCTGGCAGGGTTGGGCTCAGCGCTGACAGTGTATCGAAAGCCAGATAGGGATTGATGGCTTCGGCACCATAGCCAGCCAGCAGCGCAAAATGATGGACTTCACGCGCCTCGCCCGTTTCTGCGACCAGGCCGACTTCGGTTCTCAGGCCCGCGTGAATCAGGTGGAAATGAACGGAGGCGGTCGCAAGAAGGGCGGGGATCGCAATGTGACCGGCATCCATGTCCCGGTCAGAGATGACCAGGATGTTATTGCCGTCCCGTACGGCCTTTTCTGCCTGGATGCATAACTGATCGATGGCATGTTGCATTCCGCTGGCACCGGTATCGGTTGGATAGCAGAAGCTCAGGGTAGTCGTTTTGAACGCGCCATGGGTTCGCGCCTCGATGCGCCGGATCTTCTCCAGATCCTTGTTACTGAGGATTGGCTGATGAGCCTCAAGGCGCTTGTGCGTGCCGCCATTCTCAAGATTAAGGAGATTGGGACGTGGGCCGATATGGGTAACCAGCGACATGACCAATTCCTCGCGGATCGGATCAATCGGTGGGTTGGTGACCTGGGCAAATCCTTGCTTGAAGTAGTCGTAGAGCATGCGCGGACGGCTGGACAACACAGCCAGCGCAGCATCGGTTCCCATGGAACCGACCGGCTCCTGTCCGCTCATGGCGATCGGGGTCAGAAAGAACTTGATGTCTTCTTGCGTATAGCCGAAAGCCTGTTGCCGATCCAGCAGTGTCTGTTCATCGGGCGGCATAGCCGCGATTTCCAGTGGCAAGTTTTCCAGCTGAATCTGGGTCTCGTTCAGCCACTGCTGATAGGGCGCCTTGGCGGCAAGTTGGGTCTTGATCTCGGCATCGTCAATGATGCGGCCCTGCTCCATGTCGATCAGGAACATCTTGCCGGGTTGCAAGCGCCATTTCTTGACGATTTTGTTTTCCGGTATGGTCAGTACGCCCATTTCTGAGGCCATCACGACGTAATCATCGTCGGTTATCAGGTAACGTGCGGGACGCAGGCCATTTCGGTCAAGCGTGGCACCAATCTGCTTGCCATCGGTAAAGGCCACGGCAGCAGGACCATCCCAAGGCTCCATCAGGGCAGAATGGTATTCATAGAAGGCACGGCGCTTCTCGTCCATCAGCGGATTGCCGGCCCAAGCTTCGGGGATCAGCAACATCATGGCGTGGACGAGCGAGTAGCCGCCCATGACCAGCAATTCCAACGCATTGTCGAAGCTGGCAGAGTCCGATTTGCCTTCACCGATCAACGGCCAGATCTTTTCCAGGTCTTCGCCCAGAATCTTGGACGACATCGAATGGTGACGGGCTGCCATCCAGTTGATGTTTCCGCGCACGGTGTTGATTTCGCCGTTATGGGCGATCATCCGGAAGGGGTGGGCGAGATCCCAGGTAGGGAAGGTGTTTGTGGAGAAACGCTGATGCACCAAGGCAAGCGCCGAGACCATCTTCTCATCGGTCAGGTCTTGGTAATACACGCCTACTTGGTCGGCCAGCAACATGCCCTTGTAGACCAACGTGCGCGAAGAGAAGGATGGGATGTAGAACATCTTGCCTTCATCGAGTTTCAGATCCCTAATACGGTTGTCGACCTGTTTGCGGATGACGAACAATGTGCGTTCGAAGCTGTCCTGGTCAAGACATTGACCTCCACGGCCAACGAAAACCTGGCGGATGCAAGGCTCGATTGGCTTGACGGATTCACCCAGTCCCTCGCTTGCCACAGGTACATCGCGCCAGCCCAGAAGTGTCTGACCCTCGGCCAGGACGTAATCTTCGATGATTTTTTCACAGGTCGCGCGATGTTCCGGGTTACGCGGCAGGAAGATCATGCCAACGCCGTAATCACCCTCCTTTGGCAGGTCGATCCCGCAGGATTGAGTCTCCGCCCGGAGAAAATTATCCGGAATCTGAATGAGAATGCCGGCGCCATCGCCTGCCAGAGGATCTGCCCCTACCGCGCCGCGGTGGGTGATGTTCCTGAGGATCTCCAAGCCCTTGCAGATAATGTCATGGCTCTTATTTCCCTTGATGTGAGCGATGAAGCCCACGCCGCAAGCGTCATGTTCATTGGTGGGGTCATAAAGACCCTGCTTGTCGGGAAGCGCGTTAAAACTCATTGATGACCTCAGTCAGGAATCCATCGGACAGACGCAGTTGGGAGCTGGCCATAGCGCGTTCGGTGCTGAACGCCACAAAATCGGTTCACGTTTTCCCGGCCGCAGGGGGTGAGATCCTATCGACCAAACGCAGTGATTCAGTTGGCAAAGCTTCATGCAAATGGCCCGAAAATATAAAGAATCCGGCGCTCATTATCAAGAACAGAATCAACTTCAGAATTCGGGCTGGCCTCTCACATAGATTGCTTTGTTGCATTTCTGACGCGTAAAATCGCTAACTATTGCGGGTGTAGTTCAATGGTAGAACTTCGGCTTCCCAAGCCGATAGCGTGGGTTCGATTCCCATCACCCGCTCCAAATCCCCTATTTGTTCCCCCCCCCTCTGGGGCATCCTCCGCATTCCCGGACTTCCTTCATAGCCTGAGTGATGGATCGATATCCATCACACCTGCCAGCCCGGTCAAAAAGGGCAGGCTGAATCAAAGCTCAGCGGTTGACCCGTGAATGGATGCAAAAAGGATAGCTGGCTGGCATGAAGCCGGAGCCGATTGGCCGTCATGGTTTCGGGCTTGCCATAAAGCGGATCACCCAAAATCGGGTGCCCTAATGCGGCCATATGAACGCGGAGCTGATGGGAACGACCAGTCTCAGGATTCAACTCCAGCCGGCTCCATGTTTCACATGGATTCAGCAATCGCCAATTGGTTTTGCACGGTTTTCCCATTGGGTCGGGGCCATAGAGGGGCGGGCGATGACTGCGTTTCGCGATGGCCAGGTTGATTGTCCCCTCACTGCGAGCGGGAACCCCCGCGACGTCTGCAACGTAAA
>DIVI01000211.1:5135-17241 GCA_002423305.1 Methylococcus sp. UBA6136
AGCGCGATGACGGCTTCTTGATCGCGCAGACCCTGGTGGGCGGCTTGTTGCTTGAGCGTTGCATCAAACCGGGCATTGCTATCGCTGGTGAACTGTCCTGCATAGTTGAAGGGTCCGTAAATGACCAACTTCGCCGACTGAGCCATGACATCCGGCAGGCGGGCGAACAATCGCTCCACCTCAATCCAGCTCATGATATGCAGCGTGTTGGCGCTGAAAATGGCGTCGAAACGTTGAGTCGGCCAATTGAGGTTGACGTCGAGTACCAGTGGGGGCGGTGTGTTGCTCAAAGCGGCTTCATCCAGCCACATTGATATGCCCCGGAGATATTCGGCCCGGTCGGATGTCTGCCAGGTCAAATACGGGAGAGCACCCGCAAAATGGACCGCATGTTGCCCGGTGCCACTACCGATTTCCAACACGGCGGATCGATCCCGGAAAGATTCCCGGAGCACGGCGAGTAGGGGATCACGATTGCGTTCGCAGGCTTGGGAAATGGGCTTGTCGAGAATGTGCATGCCAATTGTTGGAAAAGCGGATGATGCGAGTCGTAGCGTTAACCCTTTAGCCCAGTGTTAAGCTCATCAACGGCATTATGAATGAAGTGCGGCGGGTCTTTGGTCATGCGATGGGTTGTCATGCTGAAGTGAAGATCCGACATTTCGCCCTGTCCATCGGTCGCCGACGGCAGATGACCCGACACACTCAACCAGAATTGACTCCATGACAATCGCCCCTGTTCCTATTCTGTCACTCCAGAATGTCTCCCATGGATATCGCGAAGCCGGTATGTGGCGTGAGGTGTTGTGTGGGGTGGACTTTGAAGTCAAGTCGGGCGAACAGCTCGCTCTGGTCGGGCAGAGTGGTTCCGGGAAATCCACGCTGATGCATTTGATGGGTGCCCTAGATACGCCCAAGTCGGGCCGAATTCTCTTTGAGGAAACCGATCTGGCGGTGATGGGCGAACCGCAGCGGACCCTCTGGCGGCGTCAGCACGTCGGCTTCATATACCAGTTCTTTAACCTGATCCCGACATTGACGGTGATCGAGAATGTTCTGCTGCCGCTGGAATTGAATGGCACGCCCGAATCGGTGGGTCGTCCAGCGGCGCTCGACCTGCTGAACGAGGTCGGGTTGGTCGACCGCGCTGATAGCTACCCCGATCGGCTTTCCGGGGGAGAGCAGCAACGGGTCGCCATCATTCGCGCCCTGATCCATCAACCGTGCCTGGTGCTAGCAGATGAGCCGACTGGCAATCTTGACGCCGGGACAGGCGAGCAGGTGCTGGATCTGCTGGACCGCCTGGTGCGGGCGAATGGCCATACACTCATTCTGGTGACGCACAGTGCCGAGGTGGCAAGACGGGCCGATCGCATCGTCCGATTGGCAGATGGCCGACTGGCCGCGGAAGCCCGGACGTGAGTCTGCTGGGTCGGGCCAACCGCCGTCACTTCATTCGGCATCCGCTGCAATTGCTGCTGGCTGTCCTGGGTGTCGCGCTCGGGGTAGCCATGGTGGTGTCGATTGATCTGGCCGCCAAAAGCACTCACCGGGCCTTCGCGCTTTCCATGGAGGCATTGACCGGTCGCTATACCCATCATCTTACTGGCGGCCCTGAGGGTTTGCCGGAATCGCTGTTTACCCGGCTGCGGGTGGAATCGGGCTTGCGAGAAAGTGCCCCGGCGGTTGAGGGCTATGTCAGCCTGAATGACTCGACCCTTCGGCTGGTCGGGTTTGATGTCTTTTCCGAGCGCAATCTTCGCAGCCGTTTCGTCAATGCCGCCCGGGGCGACGAAGCACTCCGGCTGCTGACTGAGCCGAATACGGTCCTTTTATCAGCCGTGTCGGCCCGACGGCTGGGGGTAAGCCCGGGTGATGAGTTGAATGTCGTGATCGACAGCCAACCTCACCGGCTCAAGCTGGTGGGATATGCGGAGGGGAGCGCGCGGCCTGATCCTGCTCTTGAAGGTGTCATGCTGGGCGACATTGCCACCGCCCAGGAATTGCTGGGCCGCATTGGCTGGCTGGATCGTATCGATCTGGTGCTCGCTGCGGATCGGGAAATGGAAGCGAAGGTCCGGGCGCTGCTGCCGGAAGGTGTCGAACTCAGCTCAGCGGCAGGGCGGCAAAGCGCCACGCAGAATATGACGGCGGCGTTCGAGTTGAATCTGCGCGCCATGAGTTTGCTCGCTTTGCTGGTTGGTTCCTTTCTTATTTACAACACCATGGCTTTTTCCGTCTTGCAGCGTCGCGAGCTACTGGCCTCGCTTCGAGTCTTGGGCGCAACCAGTCGTCAGTTGCTTGGCGAGATTCTGATGGAGGCGGCCCTGTTGGGATTTCTGGGCGGGTTGCTGGGTCTGGGGTTTGGGGTGCTCGCTGCCCGTGCGTTGTTACATATGGTGACCCGCACCATCAATGACATCTACTTTGTCCTGACGGTCAGTGAATTCATGATTGACCCGTGGGTTTTGGTATGCGGGGCGCTGTTGGGTGTGATCGTGGCGGTTCTCGCTGCGCTCGGTCCGGCGATTGAAGCCTCGCTGACTTCACCTATCATGACCCGTGCCCGCTCGGGAGTAGAGGGGGCCGCCAGAACAGCGATCCCCTGGCTCGCAGGTACCGGGATGCTGTCCCTGCTGGCTGCGGTCACGCTGCTGGTGGTCGACCTGCCGGGCCTGGTGCCGGCGATTGCCGGGGTGTTCCTGTTGCTGCTGGGCTATGGTCTGTTGAGTCCGCTGCTTCTGCTGGGCGGAATCAGTCTGGCAGGCCGTGTGTCGGCCCTTTCAGGGGGATGGCTGCTGCGGCTGGCGGTGCGGGGTATCGGTGCCACACTCAGTCGGTCGGGGCTGGCGATTGCCGCACTGACCATTGCGGTGGCCGTCAGTATCGGGGTCGGTACCATGATTGAGAGCTTTCGTGGGTCCATCGCCGAGTGGCTGGACCAAATTCTTCAAGCCGATATCTATATTGCCACGACCGGTTCAACGCCCCGATCCAGTCCACCCCTGCCGGAGGGGCTGGCCGAACGACTCGCGACCATTCCGGGCGTCGAGCGCATTGGCACCGGCCGGCGGGTGTTTGTCTCGACTTCTCAGGGAGAAAGCGAACTGCTGGCGCTCGACCCGCCTTATCTCGATCAGCCCGGTTTCCGCTTCAAGGACATCGATGGCAAACAATTATGGGCCCGCTTTCCCGATCTACGCGGGATTTTGATTTCGGAACCCTATGCTCAGCGGCATCGATTGGCTCTGGGTGATCAGGTTGAGATCAAGACCGGGAGCGGCCCCGTTAGCTTGCCGGTGGCGGGCATATTTTTCGACTATCGATCCGATCAGGGACTGATCGTGATCCATCGGCGCCTTTACGATGAGCTATGGCATGATGCGGCGCATACTTCCCTGGGCATGTATCTGAAACCGGAGGCGGATATCAACGCTGTGCGGGCCGAACTGGATCGCCGTCTGACCGATAGCCGTCAGCCTTTGTCTGTCCGCTCGAACCGGGAGATTCGTGACGTTTCTCTGGAAACCTTTGAACGCACCTTTGCCATTACTCAGGTATTACGGTTACTCGCGGTGGGCGTGGCCTTCATCGGCATCTTCAGCGCCCTGATGGCCCTGCAATATGAACGCCGCCGCGAGATGGCGGTGTTGCGGGCAACCGGGCTGACGCCGGTGCAGACCGGCGGGCTGGTCTTATTGCAGACGGGTTTCATGGGGCTGATGGCCGGGCTGTTGGCCATACCGCTGGGTCTGGCGGTCGCCATGGCCTTGGTGCATGTGATCAATTTACGTTCGTTCGGATGGACCATGGATTTATCGGTGTCCCTGCCGCCATTGCTGGCGGCCGTTGTCGTTTCGATTCTGGCGGCCTTGCTGGCCGGGGCCTATCCGGCCCGCCAGGCGATGCGAACGCCCCCCGCGACTGGCTTGCGAGAGGAGTGAAATGATCTCGCTTCGAATTTCGCTGGTTCTGCTTCTATTGGCGGGCACACTGTCCGGCTGCGATCAGTCCCCACCTCCCGGCGAGGGTGTATCGGCGACGCTGCATCAAGCGGACACGGCAGGTTTTGAGCGTGCCAGAGCCGTCAGGCCATTCCAGTTTCCCGCCGATCATGGGCCGCATCCGGACTTTCGGGATGAATGGTGGTATGTCACCGGTAATCTTGAGGGTCCAGAAGCCAGGCGCTTCGGGTTCCAGATCACGTTCTTTCGGCATGGATTGCAACGGGGCAAGCGTCCCGGTGCTTCGCATTGGTCCGGGCAGGATGCCTGGATGGCGCATTTTGCCCTCACTGATGTGGCGGGTCAGCGCTACGCCTCGTTCCAGCGCATATCCCGCGAGGCCGTGGGACTGGCCGGAGCCCGCGCCGAGCCCTTCAAGGTCTGGCTGGATGACTGGTCTATCGAAGGATCGGCGGACGGGGGTTTTCCCTGGCATTTTCGGGCTCAGCAGGACGGTGTCGCACTCGATCTGCAGCTGGATCCCGGCAAGTCTCCCGTTTTGCAGGGAGATCGCGGCCTCAGTCAGAAAAGCGCGGAGCCGGGCAATGCTTCCTACTACTACTCAATGACGCGAATGGCCGCCCATGGCAAGGTAAGCCTTGCGGGCGAGTCCATTCCCGTTTTAGGGCTGGCCTGGCTGGATCGCGAATGGAGCACCAGCATGCTGGCTCCGGATCAGGCGGGATGGGACTGGTTTTCCCTGCAGCTGGACGATGGGACCGACCTCATGTATTTCCGCATGCGGCGCAAGAATGGTGAAGATGACCCCCTCAGTTCGGGGGCGCTGATCGCTGCCGATGGATCGTCAAGGCATCTTCTTAGGGAAGAGGTAACCCTGGCCACGCAGAATCACTGGGCCAGCCCCGCCGGTTATGATTACCCCTCGCAGTGGCGCTTGTCGATCGCGCCGACTGGGCAAACCCTGATCGTGAAGCCGGTGCTTGCCGATCAGGAATTTCGCCATGACGCTCGCTACTGGGAGGGCGCCGTCGATGTGCTTGATGCTGCTACCGGCAAGCCTCAGGGGCGCGGCTATGTCGAACTCACTGGTTACGCGCCCGGGCCGGTCGAGAAAAGTGGCGATTGATCGCCCCGATGTTTATGAAAAGGGAGGTTTCGATGTGGGTTCGTATTCTCGTTGTCAGCGCACCGTTATTTCTTGCCGTATTCCCCGCCGAGGGAGGGTCCGGAGATCAGGTATTGACGCCACATCAGTCTTCCCTGGTTTCTGCCGAGGAAGCCCGGAATCTGGAACTCCTGATGGCCAGCCAGCGGATGGACAAGCGCGAGATGCTGAAAAATGCGCTGGATCTGACCCCAGAGCAAAGTGACCGGTTCTGGCCGCTTTACTACGAATACCAGGCGCAGCTGATCCCCATTTATGACCGAAAATTTGCCCTGATCGAACGCTATGCCGATGAATACCCCGATCTGGCGGAGAAACAGGCGGATCACCTGGTGCGCGAGTCCTTGTCGGCCAAGAAGGCCCAGATCGAATTGTTGGAAAAATACTATGCCCGGGTTTCCAGGGCGCTCTCCAGAAACATTGCCGCCCGCTTCGTGCAGTTGGAAAGCGCCTGGAATGGGGCCTTCGACGTCAAGCTGCAGTCAAAACTGCCGCTGGTTCCAAAGACTTCGGCTGTGCATCAGCGCTGATTTGATTTCTTGCCTAGGATCAGTCGATGGACTGCGGTATCGCACCCTCCCTAAAATCTCAATGCTTAATGGATGAAACCGGATGAAAAAACTACTGACCATGATGGTTCTCTTACCTCTGCTGGGCTGCGCTTCAGTCAGCAACTCCGATAATGAGTCCAACGAGCAATTATTGGCTGCGGCGGGGTTTCATCTCTACATGCCGAAGAACCCGGAGGAGGAGGCGAACCTGAAGACCATGCCTCAGCGGAAGGTGGTTTACATGGATAAGGCGGTCAAGCCCACCTATATCTATGCCGATCATGACGAGTGCGATTGTATTTACGTGGGCGGACAGGCGGAGGTTGAGAAATTCCAGACCTTGCTTGCACAAAAGCGCAATGCCGATGAGCGGATGTATCAGGCTCAATACAACCAAAGCATGTATGGCATGGGGGGCATGTACGGAATGGGTGGAATGTACGGCATGGGCGGTATGGGTATGTATCCCATGGGAGGCATGTATGGCATGGGGGGTATGGGCGTCATGGGCGGCTATTGGTAGCCGATGCCCCGGCCGGGATGGAGGCTCGTTTGCCGCTTGAACCCCCTGTAGGCTGATAGCTTGGGGTCCTGGCCGATGATGGGCTGTAGTCCCATTTGGCGCGGAGTAATCAGCTCTTTCCCAGTTTCCACTGGTCGCCGTCACGAAACAGCATCACCTTGATGGGCGGTTTTTTTCTGTAGTCCCCCATCTTCGGTGTTGGGTCTGCCGTGAAGGTCGCCAGCGAGCCTGTGAGTTCCATCCTGTAGTCTTTGGGATTTTCCGAGGAGATGGCTTCCATCAAAGATTCGTAAGACCCCGGGCGGTCCTTTTCCCTGGTTTCGAAATCCGGCAGATCGGCCGGCAGGATCAATTTCTTGAATGCGGCTAGATCCCTGCGCTTGGCGACGCTGACGACATTCACCCACACCGCGCGGACTTCGGCTTCGGGTCCATTCTCGATTCGGACCAGGGAAGCGGGGATTGGATCGTCGTCCAATGTCAGCTTGCTGCAAGCGGAAAGAGTCAATATCAGCAGGCCAGGGAAATAAAGAGAGCGTTTCACGGGAAATCCTGAATAAAGTGGTGGTGCATGATACCGCCAATGAAAATGATTGGCGGTTGGTCCCTTGCTGAGACAGGATGCCGGGTAACCGCGTCATTGATGAAGTTTGCTACGGACAGAATGACCTCGTGGCAGCCCACTCAATCGCTTCATGCTTCAAGTAAGATGACATGCCATGGCGGTTCCTGATTGAAAATCGGGGCCGGTTCCCTCATTGTCTTTTCTAGTGTGTCCTTTCCCATAGCTCCAACAATATCCAAACACCTGTGAGTGCATCAATCAGTCCGATACGAATCATCAAGGGCGAGACAGCTGTCTTCCAGCAGCTCTGCGACGAACTGCCCGCCGCCGTCGGGGCGCTCATCGATAATCCGGGAGCCCCAATGGCGGGCATTACCCGTCAGAGCGGGACGACCGCTTCTGCCGTGTTTTTCTCGCATCCCCATCGCGTGTATGAGTATGCATCGGGTCCCCTGCTATACACCCTGGAGTGGTTCAGCCAGACCCTGGAGAAGAACGGCCTGCCTGCCCCGGATGATCATGCACTCAGGGCCGTCGGCTTGTCCGGCGGACGTTGCTGATCGGGTTTGCATTTACTGACCATCAGGAGGCCTCATGAACCCCTTCAAGTTACGCCCAAGCCTGGTGGTGCTGGCTGTGCTGCTATCGTTTTCCCAGCTGACGTGCGGAGCCGGCCACACCGATGAAGCCTTGAAACACGCCGAGCAGGCGGCCCATTCGGTCGGCGATGCCACCGCCATCCAGGAACATGCCGCTGAAGCGTTGAAGCATATCGATGCCGCCAAGGCTGCCGGAGAACCTGACAAGGAGAAACTCCAGCACCTGATGCATGGTGAGAAGGATCTCAAGCAGGCCGTGGAAGATGCCAAACACTTCAATACGCCCTCAGCCGGCAGTGAAGCGGGCGATGCGGTGCATCATCTGGAGAAGGCCCGATCCCTACCTCAAGGCGGCAGCCCTCAGAAATAACTGCCGGTCCGCATCAAGCCGACTGTACTCACGAAAATTCATGTTGGGCGCCATCGCTGGGGACATCATCGGCTCGCTCTGGGAATTCAGCCGAATCAAAACCCGGGATTTTCCGCTCTTTCCGGACGGGGCCAGTTTTACGGATGACACGGTGCTGACCTGTGCTGTGGCCGATCACCTCATCAATGGGATAGATATCGTCGAGAGCCTGCGGGACTGGGTGCGGGTGGTGACGATCGACACGACCCGGGTAAGTGGGTACGGTCAGCGCTTCATGCGCTGGATGGCCGCACCGACGCCACAACCGCCCTACGGCAGCTATGGCAATGGCGGGGCCATGCGGGTCTCGCCCTGTGCTTGGCTGTCGCCGGATTTGGAATCGCTGCGCTCCAATACCGTGAATGTGACCGAAGTCACTCATGATCATCCCGAGGGGATCAAGGGCGCACTGGCCACGGCAGAAGCCATCTGGTTTTCCCGCAAGGGCGTTTCGCCGACATGGCTTCGACGGAACATTGCCGAGTCTTATGGCTACGATATGGACCGATCGGTAGACGACATCCGCGAAGTTCATGTCCGTAACGAAACCAGCCAGAACACCGTTCCCGAGTCCATTATCTGCGCGCTGGAGGCCAACAGTTTCGAAGAGGCGGTACGCAATGCCGTTTCGCTGGGTGGCGATACCGACACCATGGCCTCCATCGCGGGGGCGATTGCGGAGGCGAGCTTTGGAGTGCCGATCGGGATCGAGGTCGAGGTCAGGCGCCGGCTCGATCCGGTGATTCTGGACATGCTCGACATTTTTCTCCAGAGAACCAAACCGTTCCGTGCCTGATGCCGCGGATTGCATGACATCCGTCTGTGTTTTAAAGGAGTTATCGCATGAGCCGCCCAAGTGTGTTTTTGTTTGCGCTGATTGCCACGCTGTTACCCCATGCAACCAGTGCCGTTTGCTCGAAGAATGAACCGGGATATTTGTGGAACTATGTGGGCGATCTGTCGAAGGATCTGCGTATCAAAATGACGCTTGTCTTCAGCGGTTCCGAGCTCAAGGGCCGATATGTCTATGCCTCGCAACTAAAGGACATCGAGCTGAAGGGTCGCGTCATGGAGGGTAGGGAGGTCACGCTCGATGAGCTGGATGCGGCTGGGCGGGTGACCGGGCAATTCATTGGACAGTTTGTAGAGAAGGATCCCCGGGGCATTTTCGGTGATTCCAGGCTGGAGTGCGACGTGATCGTGGGCACTTGGCAGAAGTCTGGTTTTGCGCAGAAGCGCCCGTTTTACCTTCGGTCCGAGGGTGCGACCTCCGGGAGTCTCAATCATCGCTATGGCAATACCGGAGCCACCCATGATGATCTGATTGACCGGAATGCGCAGACCTTCTGGGAAGGCGTTCAACGGGGAGATAAGAATGCGGTCGCTCAGCAGATTCGCTACCCGATCGAGGTTACCCTAGGCAAAAAGCCCAACACGTTGCGTTCAGCTGCTGAGTTGGTGAAACAGTACGACGCAGTCATCACGCCTGCGACCCGCAAGGCGATACTCAATGATGTTCCCCGATATATGTTCGTTCGCGATGAGGGAGTCATGCTGGCGAACGGTATCGTTTGGTTTGGTTCGGATGGCAAGGTCATTTCCCTGATGCCCTTGCCATGATGTGGCGACTGGTGGCGGGAGTTGTTTATTTCCCCCGTTTTATATGGTCCAAAGGGCACAGGAATCCCTTCTGCGTGTACTGAGATACCCGTTTGATGGTGTTCAGCGGGTGGCACACACATTGCTCATGAAGTCATGACATTGGTAAACCTTTTGGAGAATCGTCATGAGCCCATTCAACACCCAGCAGAACATGCACTCGACTTTCGTCAATCCCTGCGATTCAGAGATCTCCAGTGCTCCGGCCATTGAGTCAGGACGCACAGCCCCCAGTGGTGCGAAGCATGATTACTGGAATTGGCCGCGCCCCGCCTTCACTTCTGCCGCAGAAGAGATCAAACAATCCCCGCCGGATAAAATGCGTTCGAGTCATTGCTGAAAAACATTCCGGTCTCGCCGCTACGTGACGGACCCTTGTTTTTCAGCGTCGCCTCTCCCGTGGCGTCAGCCTGTTGCGGGTGAAGGGTGATTATCCGTGTGGCATGGGCAAATCATGAAGACGGAAGACCATCGGTTCGGTGGGCGTTCATCAGGCCGACGAATCATTTCATGTTCTGCCACTCCTATAGCCACATCCTGGGAAGTTTGATGGAGACATGATGAACGGTTACAAGGCGGATGAACTGGATGCCTATCGGCTGAAGAAGGCGGAGACCGATCGCGAGCGGGTTCAGGTGATGGAAGAGGCTGTCGCCAAGGCGGTCGAGAAAGCGCAGATGAATTATCTGCTGATCTGCCTGATGGTGGCCGTTTCGCTGGTGGTTTTGCTGCAGTCACTGGCCATAATGAACCTTAATCCGGTGCCTATGGCGGCTTTCAAATGGTGCATCCTGGTTGCGACGATTCTGATTGTCCTGCCATGGCAGTTGCGACGAATCAAGGTGCTCGCATGAGTGGTTGTGCCATAGGTGGTTCGAAAGCATGGCAGGGTGCATGGCTCCGGGTTCTGTCATGATGCGTGTCCTCGTGCTGCTTGGCCTGGGATTTACGTCACCCTGGATATCGGCTGAAGGTTATCGCGGTCTGCCGCTCCCGACGAACCTGATCGCTTTCGACGCCCCGGCGGGGCAGGCGATGTTACTGCGGAGTAGCTATAAGGATGACTTCTGGACACTGAATCGCTGGTTCCTTTCGCAGGAAGCACCGGCCTACTGTGGCATCGCGGCCAGTGTCATGGTGCTGAATGCCCTCGGAATTCCTGCGCCGCCGTCCGCTGACCCGAAGCATCCGGCGATTTTTACTCAGCAGAACTTCTTCACCCCGCGAGTTGGTCGGGTGCTTTCGCCCGAGCAGGTCAGTCGTCGGGGCGCCACGCTGGACGGACTGGCGGCGGCACTGAACAGCTTCCCCCTCAATGTCAGGGTGACTCATGCCCGCCCGGGTGGACTGTATGCCTTCATCAAAGAGGCCAAGCGGGCGTTACTGGCCGGTCATGGTTATCTGGTCGTCAACTATCTCCGCAGTGCTCTGGGTCAGCAGACCTATGGGCATTTTTCACCCGTAGCGGCTTATGACGAGGCGCGTGATCGGTTCTTGATACTGGATGTAGCGCGCTACAAATATCCGCCGGTCTGGGTTCGTTCGGAAGAATTGTATGCGGCAATGCAGACCTATGATCGGGATGCCAAGGCCACTCGGGGTTATATGGTGGTCGCCGAATGAGGGGTAGAGGCGGTTGGGAGATAATCCTCCAGACGGTGCGAACACCTTGCCCTATTCATTAACCCCCCTTGTCGCGATCCAGCTCGTGCTAGCCTCATCGCTTCATTCCTGAAAAGCTGCAGACACTCATTATTCACCCAAGAGACTTTCCATGCTGCTCGATAAACGAATCCCGCTGACTTACCTCCTGAAGAAGGTCTGGAAAGACGTACTGATCATCACCCTGGTCGGTACCGCGCTCCATTACGCCACTTTCCATTTCATTGACTCACTTCCCGAGTTACCGTTGGCCATACCCACTTTTTTGGGGACGGCCATGTCGGTCATTCTCGGCTTCAAAATGAGTCAATCCTATGACCGCTGGTGGGAGGCCAGAAAAGTGTGGGGGGCGCTGGTCAATGATTCACGGAGTTGGGTGATTCAATTGCAGAGTTTTGTATCGGGTGAACAGCGTGACCTGATCACTCGTATGTCTCATCGCATCATTGCTTTCAATTACGCCCTCGGTGAATCGTTGCGAGGACAGGATCCTATTGCCAGCATTACCCGCTACAGCGGCAGCGAAGATGGGCAAAAGGCCCAGCGTCATCAAAACAAGCCATTGTCCCTGCTGCAGATGAACGCTCAGGAACTGAAGCGGCTTAGAGAGGAGGGATTGATCGACACCTTTAGCCACGTTCAGATGGATAGCACACTGGTTCGCCTCTGTGATTCGATGGGCAAGGCGGAACGTATCAACTCTACGGTGTTTCCCGTTACCTATCGGATTTTTCTGCACTTCGCGATTTATCTGTTTGTAATTCTTCTGTCCGTTTCCTTGAAGGAAGTCAGTACCTTGCTCGAAATCCCCTTGCTGACTCTGATGGCCCTGGTGTTCTTCATGTTGGAAAAAACGGCCTACGTCCTGCAGGACCCCTTCCGAAATCGGCCCAGCGATATTCCCGTCACGACGATCAGTCGGACCATCGAAATCAATGTACGTCAGTTGCTGGGTGAGACCAAAGTGCCAGAGCCAATCAAATCGGACACCTTCTATTTGCTTTGAGT
>DIVI01000042.1 GCA_002423305.1 Methylococcus sp. UBA6136
AGAACTCGCGAGGAATATGCCCTGGCCCGAACGGAGCGCAAGACGGCCCCGGGCTATCATGGTTTTAGCGTACACGCCCAGCCGGACGTGACCTTGGAGCAGGATCTGCTGCGTCGCGATCTCACCATCAATGCCATGGCCCAGGATGGGCAGGGAGAGCTGATTGATCCCTATGGCGGCTTGAAAGACCTCGAGGCCCGCCGACTCCGGCATGTGTCACCCGCCTTTACTGAGGACCCGGTGCGCATATTGCGTCTGGCCCGCTTTGCCGCCCGCTTTGCGCCGCTGAGTTTTGCGGTGGCGGCAGATACACTCACGCTGATGCGTGACATGGTCGTGGCCGGTGAAGTTGATGCCCTGGTGCCCGAGCGGGTGTTTGCCGAACTCTCAAAGGCACTGGATGAGGAAACGCCCAGCGTCTTTTTCGGGGTGCTGCGGGACTGCGGTGCGCTGGCCCGGCTGTTTCCGGAAATCGATGCCCTGTTCGGAGTGCCACAACCCCTGCTTTATCACCCGGAAATCGATACCGGCGTGCATAGCCTGATGGTGCTGGATCAGTCGGCTCGACTCTCTTCCGAACCCGTTACACGGTTTGCGGCTTTGACGCATGATTTGGGGAAGGCCCTGACCGATCCAGCGCGCTGGCCGAGTCACCGCGGGCACGAAAAAATTGGACTCCCCGCACTTGCGCGACTCTGTGATCGGCTCAAGGTGCCCAATGCGCATCGCAAGCTGGCGGAAAAAGTCATGCGTTATCACGGTCATGCTCATCGAGCGGCCGAATTGCGCCCCGGAACGCTGGTCGACCTGTTGCAGCGACTGGATGCTTTTCGGCAGAGAGATGCGCTGGAGCCGTTCCTGTTGGCGTGCGAGGCGGATGCCCGGGGTCGGACCGGATTCGAGGATCGAAGCTATCCCCAGGCCGACTTGATCAGGGCGGCCCATCAGGCAGCGCTCACGGTCTCTGTCCAGCCACTATTGGAGCAGGGCTATCAGGGCGAGGCCCTTGGGCGGGCGCTGCGCTGCGAACGGATTCGACGGGTCAAATCGGCCAGGGCCGAGCTCACCGTCGCCTGAGTGGCCGGTTCAACTTCAATGGTGGAGGATCAGTGCCCGGTCAGCCGTTGTTCCGCTTCCCGATATTTCGCGGCGGTTTTGGCAATCACCTCGACGGGTAGGGGCGGCGCCGGGGGTTGCTTGTTCCAGGTCAGGCTTTCGAGATAATCACGCACGAACTGCTTGTCGAAACTGGGTGGGCTAATGCCAACCTGATATTCGTCCACCGGCCAGAAGCGCGACGAGTCGGGTGTCAGTACTTCATCGATGAGGTGCAGGGTGCCCTGAGAGTCCAGGCCAAATTCGAACTTGGTGTCGGCAATGATGATGCCGCGTTCCAGCGCGTAGGTCGCCGCCTCGTTGTAAAGCGCCAGGCTGACGGTGCGTACCTGCTCCGCCAAGGCTTGCCCCAGCAGTGCAGTACAGCGCTCGAATGAAATGTTTTCGTCATGCGCACCCAACTCGGCCTTGGTGGAGGGCGTGAAAATCGCTTTCGGCAACTTTTCGGCCTGTTGCAACCCGGCAGGCAACGCAATGCCGCAGACCGTGCCGGATTTCTGATAGTCCTTCCAGCCAGACCCAATAAGGTAGCCACGGACAACTGCCTCAACCGGCAGCGCCCTCAGCTTTTTTACCACGATGGCGCGTCCTTCCAGCAGTTCACATTCAGCCGGGTCCTTGATGAAGTCGCTCAAGCTCAGCCCTGTCAGCTGGTTGGGAATGATGTGCTTCAGCTTGTCGAACCAGAAATTGGCGACTGAAGTGAGTACCCGCCCCTTTTCCGGTATCGGGTCGGGCAGAATGCAATCGAAGGCCGAGATTCGGTCGGTGGTGACGATCAGCATGTGATCGGCATCGATGTCATAAATGTCACGTACTTTGCCACGAGCACGAATGGGCAGGGAGTGCAGGTCGCTTTGGTGCAGGATTTGCGGGGCTTTCATGGCGTGGGCTTTATGAAAAACGGGGAATCATGTAATTTTCAAACGGCCATGGCAACTCTAACAGAACTTACCCACCCCGAAATGCCCCGGCGTGCGATCGACTCACCGGCCTTGGCGGCCAGGTTTTTGGTTACCCGCGCGCGACGAGGTCAGTCATGAGTTGGCTCGGCAAAGTGGTCGGCGGTGCTTTTGGTTTTGTGATGGGTGGCCCCATAGGCGCCGCGCTGGGTGCTACGCTGGGGCATCAGTTCGACGAGCGGCGTCTCGATCCATTCAGGCTCGACGGTACCGGGCTCGATCCCGAGGAAGCCCAGCAGGTACAGATGGCTTTTTTTGGGGCGACTTTCCAGGTTATGGGACATATCGCCAAGGCGGATGGCCGCATTTCCGAAACCGAAATCGAGGCGGCGAGCACCATCATGGATCGGATGATGTTGCCGGATCACCTGCGTAAATCCGCGATGCGTCTCTTCAACGAAGGCAAGCGCGCCGGTTTTCCTTTTGATGACGTGGTCGACCAGTTTCTGGCGGAGTCTCGCGGGCGCCCCCAGCTCGTCCGCCGGTTTATTGCCTTGCAGACAGAAGCCGCGCTGGCCGAAGGGCACCTGCAGATGGCCGAGGAAGCTCTGTTGCTCAGGTTGTGCGATCGCCTCCACTTTTCGCGTTACGAGTTCTTCGGCATCCGAACGCGACTGGAGGCGGAGAGACGGTTTTCGGGGTTCGGACCCGGCGCCCATCGGCATCAATACCAACGGCAGCAGCACGATTCCCAGCATCAGCAGTGGCGTCGATATGAACCGCCCAAGCCGCGCGAAACACCCCTCCACGAAGCCTATGCCACGCTGGGTATTACATCCTCCGCAACCGATAGCGAAGTCAAGCGGGCCTATCGAAAACTGATCAGCCAACATCATCCGGACAAGCTCTCTGCCCAGAAAGTGACTCCGGAGCGGATGCAAAAGGCCACCGAACAAACCCAGAAAATCCAGAAAGCCTACGACGCCATCTGCAAGGCCAGGCAAATTTGAGAGGAAACAGTCCATGCCGTCATTCGATATTGTCTCGGAAGTCGACCAGCACGAAGTCAGCAATGCGGTCGATCAGTCCAACCGCGAGGTGGCCACCCGCTTCGACTTCAAGGGTTCCGGTGCCCAGTACGAGCTGAAGGAGGCTGTCATCACGCTGG
>DIVI01000208.1 GCA_002423305.1 Methylococcus sp. UBA6136
CGCATCCAGCCCGACGATGATGTGGTTGGGGAATTCGGCCGCCACTTCGCGCACGAAATGTGGCGCGCTGACTGCCTTGGTGCCGATGATGACGTAATCGACCCCGGCATTCAGATAGCCCTGAATCGTATCCTCATCGCGGATACCGCCGCCGACCTGAATCTGCACGTCAGGGTAAGCCTTGCGAATGGCGTGAATCACGTCACCATTGCGCGGCTTGCCGGCGAACGCGCCATCCAGATCTACCAGATGCAGGCGTTGCGCGCCATCACCGACCCACTTGCCGGCCATAGCCACGGGATCGTCCGAAAACACCGTATCGTCTTCCATGCGGCCTTGCCGCAGACGGACACACTTGCCATCTTTCAGGTCGATAGCAGGTATCAAAAGCATGGGAAACTCCTCATCATCGGGTGAACAAAGGGAAAACGAACGCTCAGGAACCGGGATTCCAGCTCAGAAAATTGGCCAGCAGCCGCAATCCCACCGCCTGGCTTTTCTCGGGATGGAATTGCACGGCAAAGAGGTTGCCGTGAGCCAGCGCCGCAGCGAATGGGGTCGGGTAATCCGTGGTGGCCGCCACGTCAGCGGGGTTCGCCGGGCTGGCGTAATAACTGTGAACGAAGTAAAACCAGCTCCCGGCCTCGATGCCGTGCCAGACGCGATGATCCACGACCGGCAGGACGCGGTTCCAGCCCATGTGCGGAATTTTCAGGGTTCGCCCCTGGCTGTCGGCAAGCCCATCGGCGAAACGCAGCACACGGCCGGGAATCAGTCCCAGGCTCGGCGTGCCGGGACTTTCCTCGCTCTCGTCCAGCAGGGCCTGCATCCCGAGGCAAATCCCGAGCACCGGCCGGGTCGCCGCGGCTTCCCGCAGCACCGGGCCCAGCTGCCGGGCATTCAGGGCGGCCATGCAATCACGCATCGCGCCCACACCGGGAAAGACTACCCGGTCGGCGCCCAGTATCGTCGCCGGATCATCCGTCACGGTCACCGCGACACTGGAATCGGCATGCTGAACGGCCTTGGCGATGGAGTGAAGATTCCCCATGCCGTAATCGATGATAGCAACAGAAGACATAAGCGAGGACGCGGAGTGATGGATCGCGTTTAAAGTGAACCCTTGGTCGACGGAATCGTACCCTGCATGCGCGCGTCCGGCTCGACTGCCATCCGCAATGCCCGACCAAACGCCTTGAAAATGGTCTCGGCCACGTGGTGGGCGTTCCGCCCCTTCAGGTTATCAATATGCAGGGTCACCTTGGCGTGATTCACAAAGCCGCGGAAGAATTCGCCAAACAGGTCGACATCAAAGTCCCCAATTCGGCCGCGAGGATAATCAACCTCATAGCTCAGACCCGGTCGACCGGAGAAATCCACCACCACCCGCGACAACGCCTCGTCCAGCGGAACATAGCTGTGGCCATAACGGCGGATGCCCTTCTTGTCGCCCACCGCCTGATCAAACGCCATGCCCAGGGTGATGCCGATGTCTTCAACCGTGTGGTGAGCATCGATGTGCAGATCGCCGTCAGCGCGCACGTCTAGATCGATCAACCCATGCCGGGCAATTTGATCCATCATGTGATCCAGGAACGGAACGCCGGTCTCGAAAGTCGTGAGGCCCGTGCCATCCAGATTGATACCGACCCGGATGCGGGTCTCGGAAGTGTTGCGCTCTATCTCGGCGGTGCGGGCAGTCATGCAGAAGATTCAGAAAAATCGGATGGGGCGCCATCATATAACGCCGAAATGATTTTGCTAAGCGCAACGAGAAAAATGGGGCTCGAAACCCCGCACTCCTCTGTGCAGCACGCAAGCAAGATTTGCCGCACCGCCATCATCAAAGATCCGACAGGCTTTAAAACCCTCGGGGCCAGTTCGACTCCCCCCTAAAGAGGAGACTCCAATCGACAAATTCACAAATAACAAAAAGCCCCTCATCTGAGGGGCTTTCGAGGGCTTGTGGCTTGTCAACGTCAAATTTCGGCGTTGCATCAACCCATCAAGTTAAGAATCACTTACATTCGCCTGGTGCGTACTTGGCAAGCAGAGAACCAGCAGTAATGCCAGTCAATCCATTGGCATTGGCTGTCACCTGTGTCGCACTTGCACAACCCCAATCGATTGGCCCAGTTGACCCAGCGCCCAATGCTGTAGCCAGCGCGGTTGGTGTTCCTGCAACATTCATATAGGGGGCTAAAACCAAAGTGCCGGTAGCGCCTACAGTTGCTTGGTTGTAGGTGATAACCAATTCTCCGTTTGCATTAGGGATCATTGATGCCACATATTTACTCTGAACATTCTGGGCAGTGTAGTCAGCAATAACAGCCGCAAGCGCTGCAGTTGAAGTAGCGTCAACACCGATCGTCGTTTTATACGAACCCGCCAAGGAAAGTCCCTCACTAACTCTTGTTCTGATCGTGTAGTCCTGATAAGCCGGCAATGCAATCGCAGCCAAAATACCGATGATCGCCACGACAATCATCAGCTCGATCAAAGTGAAACCTTGCTGTACCTTTCTAAACTGGGTGTTCTTCATGAACGTCCTCGCTGTTTGAATAAAAAATGGACATTGATCATTGTAGACAAGGGCCTTCAACTCGAACGAGTTGCCACCTTCTCCACTCCCGCCACAAGGGCCGACTCGCCTGGATAAGCGTGGCGTGAAATGTAACCGGATTTGCTTCGCTTGTCATGCGCAAGCCCGTTGGGGTTCGACAGTCCCCGGCTCCACGCCTTTCGGCGATGTCGGGACAACCGGTGGGTCATCTTCTCAAGCCTACGGCTTACCGTATACATGGCCTACATGAAAATAACGTGAACTCAACATAAAACAAAGCTGAATCCAGCTGCAATATCGCCTCCTTGGCATGCCGACCGCTTGGCCTGGCTGCAGCTAAGCGAAATAGAGGAGCCGGACTGACCCTCCACAACCCGGTCTGGCTAGGGCCTGTTAACACATACGGA
>DIVI01000013.1 GCA_002423305.1 Methylococcus sp. UBA6136
TGGCGTCCCCAAGGGGGTTCGAACCCCTGTTGCCGCCGTGAGAGGGCGGAGTCCTGGACCGCTAGACGATGGGGACTGATGGTAGGCGGCGAAGTGTAACGCGGGCCGCCCCGCCGGGGCAACCCGCATCAAGCTTGGCCTTGTCGTTATGCCTTGACCTTGGCGATGATGGCTTCTGCGATGTCGCGGGTGCCATGAGGGGAGTCTTTCTTGAGGTCGGGGGTGACGACCTTGCCTTCGCGGATGACCTCACGCACGGCCTGCTCGATTTTTTTGGCGGCGGCGGTTTCGCCCAGGTGCTCGAGCATCATGGCGCCGGCCAGGATCATGGCGGTGGGGTTGGCAATGCCCTTGTCGGCAATATCCGGGGCACTGCCATGGACGGCCTCGAAGATGGCGGCATCGGTGCCGATATTGGCGCCCGCCGTCAGTCCCAGGCCACCGATCAGTCCGGCGGCAAGGTCGGAGAGGATGTCTCCAAACAGGTTGGTGGTGACGATGACGTCGAAGCTCTCCGGCTTCATGACCAGCTGCATGCAGCAGGCGTCGACAATGCGGTCGTCGAATTCGATGTCCGGGTATTCCTTGGCTATCTCGCGACCTATTTCGAGGAACAGACCCGAGGTGCATTTGAGGATGTTGGCCTTGTGAACCAGGGTGACCTTCTTCCGCTGAGCCTTGCGGGCATATTCAAAGGCATAACGAATGATCCGTTCCGAGCCTTTGCGGGTGACAATGGCCATGCTCTCGGCGGCGATCTTTTCGCCATCGACCTGGATGAAATGCTCGATGCCGGCATAGAGGCCCTCGGTATTTTCTCGCACCGTCATCAGGTTGACGTTCTTGTAGAGGGTATCGGTACCCTCAAACGAAACCGCGGGCCGGACATTCGCGTATAGATTGAAGGCTTGGCGCAGGGTGACGTTGACGCTGCGATAGCCCCCGCCTACGGGCGTGGTCAGCGGTCCCTTGAAGCAAAGGCGATTGGCGCGAATGGAATCCAGCGTCTCGTCGGGCAGCGGATTGCCGCTGTGATCCACGGCGGCCATGCCGGCCAGCTGCCGATCCCAGGTGATCTTGACGCCGGTGGCCTCGATGACCTGAACGGCCGCGTCAACGATGGAGGGTCCGATACCGTCGCCGGGGATGAGAGTAATTCGATACATGCAGAACTCCTGGGTTGCTTCGGATAAGAGGGTGCTGGGGATTATCCATCAGCGTGGCCGCGCAGTTAAAGCGCTACGGTGAAGATGGAGTGTTTGCTGAATGCCGTACTCTGGCGAACCGATCCGATGACCGTGGCGGATTTCCCGGCCCGATAAAGTCTGATAGATTTACTAGGTTTTTATTAGAACTTCCCAACTGAGACACGCTATGGACGTCATCAATCGCATCGAATCCCAGCTGAACGATAACCCCGTGATCCTTTACATGAAGGGCACACCGGCCTTTCCGCAGTGCGGATTTTCCGGCCGTGCCGTGCAAATTCTGCAGCACTGCGGCACGACGTTCGCCCACGTCAATATCTTCGAGGATCCGGAACTGAGGGAAAGCCTGAAAACCTATTCCAGCTGGCCGACCTTCCCGCAGCTCTATATCAAGGGTGAGCTGGTCGGCGGCTGCGACATCATGATGGACCTGTTCCAGAACGGCGAACTGCAGAAAATGCTGGACAGTGCCAACGCCGGCAACGCCTGAGAGCGTGAAACAACCTAACGCGCGGCAGCCGGGTCTGGGCTGAGCGACTGGAGTTCCTGCCAGCGATTGACGATGCCGCAAAACAGCCGGGCGGTCTGTTCGGCATCATAAATCGCCGAGTGTGCCTCATTGCTGTCCCAATCCATTCCGGCGGCCTGCACGGACTTGGCGAGTACGGTCTGACCGTAGGCCAGGCCGCCCAGAGTGGCGGTATCAAAGGTACTAAACGGATGGAACGGGTTCTTTTTCACACCGGCCCGGTCGACCGCCGCATTGAGAAAGCTGATATCAAAGGCCGGGTTGTGGCCCACCAGAATGGCGCGGGTACAACCGCTTTCCCGCACCGCATTGCGAATCGGCTGAAAGATTTTCTGCAGTGCCTCCTTCTCGTCCAGAGCCATGCGAAAAGGATGAAAAGGATCAATCTTGTTGAAGTTCAGCGCGGCGGCTTCGAGCTTGGCTCCCGGGAATGGATTGACATGGCTGGCGATGGTTTCACCTGGCTCGATGCGGCCATCCTCGTCCATGCGCGTGATCACCGCGGCAATCTCCAGCACGGCGTTTTGCTTCGGGTTGAACCCCGAAGTTTCAATGTCGACGATTACGGGCAAATAGCCGCGAAAACGTCGCGCCATGATGGGTTTTTCGTGATTGAGCATGGAATCCGTGTAATTTGTACTCGACTGGGGAAGCTAAGCTTATTATATTGCCCGAATCTGCTCGTTCAGGCAGGTCGAGAACACTCGTTTTTTTAATGAAGCCGGTGCCAGGTCGCCGGCAGAACTGCATTCAGGTCCTGAAAACCATGACTAGTCCCAGCCCATCCAAATTATCGTGGCGTTTTTTCGGCCTCCTGCTTGCCGTTCTGTTTATTGACGGATGCACCTCAACCCCGACCAAAACCAAGGACGAGCGGGATCCGCTGGAAAACTGGAACCGTGGGGTTCAGAGCTTCAATGACAAGCTCGACGATTATGTGATGAAGCCGATTGCTACCGGCTACAAGAAGGTGACCCCTTCACCGATCGACAAGGGCATCACCAATTTCTACAACAATGTGGAAGACGTCACGGTCATCGGCAACGATCTGCTTCAGTTCAAGATGAAGCAGACGGGGCAGGACATCGGCCGATTGCTGGTGAATTCAACGGTAGGTCTGGCCGGCTTGGTGGACGTCGCGAGCAAAATGAATTTGCCCAAGCACAACGAGGACTTTGACCAGACCTTTGCCAAGTGGGGTGTGCCGTCCGGTCCTTATGTGGTTCTGCCCATGTTGGGTCCGAGTACGCCACGGGGCATGGCGGGTCTGGTGGGCGACACGGCATCTAACCCGATCAACTGGATCACGCCGATGGCCGGATACAGCATGTCGGGCTGGCATTTCACGGACTGGATTGTCCTTGGCTCCGGCGCCCTGCGTCTAACCGATCAACGGGCAGATTTGTTGAGCGCCTCTAAGATCATGGACGAGGCCTCGGTTGATCGTTATGAATTCATTCGCAATGCCTACTTCCAGCAAAGGAATTACGTCATCCACGACGGTGCGCCTCCCTTGGACGAGGAGCTGGAGAAACAGATGGACATGGACCTAGAAGAGCTGAACAGGAACGATTCCGAACCGGTCAATACACCAGCGGCTCCCTCCGCGCAGACGGTCAGCCACTAGAGAACTCCCGCCCCGCGGGGCGACTCCCAGGCATCCGGCTCGCCGCCCTGCGAAGCCGGATGCCCCCCCGGGCCACAACCACTTAAGCGGGCTTGGGCCATTCTGTTCTCGAACCCCATCGGATTCTCCGGGAGACTCTGAAAATGCGCTTCATTTTCAGAAGCTTTGGCCCGATGTTAGAATGCCGCCAGACTTATCTACCCTTTGCCGCTTCGGCACGCTTTCTGAATGCCCTCAAATCCCTCGCAGAACCCCAATCCCGCCGCCGTTGAGCTCAAGTCCGGCTCAATTACCCTGCCGATACTCAAGGTGCATACGGTGGACATCGCAGAAATCGATCATCAGTTGCAGCAAAAACTGGGCAAGGCGCCGGAGTTCTTCCGCAATGCGCCGATCATTATCGATCTGGGCGAGTTGGCGGATGAGCAGAAACAAAGCCTGGATTTCGCTGCCTTGCTAAAAACCGTTCAAGGCCTTGCACTGGCCCCGGTCGGCATGCGCGGCGGCACCGCGGAGCAGCAAAAACTCGCGCAGGCGGAGAAAATTGCGGTACTCGCCGATGTCAGGACAGAGAGCGCCCCCGAGGCAGCGTCCGACAAGAAACCGGCTCCCAAGCGGGCGATTCCTCCGCCCCGACCCATCACGGCGACCACCAAGGTCATCGATCAGCCGGTTCGCTCCGGCCAACGAATCTATGCCAGCGGCGGCGACCTCATTGTGCTGGCGCAAGTCAGCCCGGGTGCCGAAATCATGGCGGATGGCAATATTCATGTTTATGGCCCACTCAAGGGCCGCGCGCTTGCGGGTGTGCAGGGTAATCTGGAAGCCCGGATCTACTGCTCTGACCTGCAGGCCCAACTCATCGCCATTGGCGGGAATTACCGGACCAACGAGGGCGAGGATGACTCATTGAAGGGAAAGCTCGTGCAGGTCTATCTGCAAGATGACGCCCTCGTCGTCGAGTCGCTCTGATCGTAACGTTTCAAGAACCAGGAGAGTTTTCGTGGCAAGAATCATCGTAGTGACTTCAGGCAAGGGTGGGGTCGGAAAAACCACGACCAGTGCCGCCATTTCCATGGGATTGGCCCTGCGTGGCCACCGCACCGTCGTCATCGACTTCGACATCGGCCTGCGCAACCTTGACCTCATCATGGGCTGCGAGCGTCGCGTGGTGTATGACTTCGTCAACGTCATCAACAACGAAGCCAGCCTGAATCAGGCGCTGATCAAGGACAAGCGCTGCGAAAACCTCTTCATCCTTCCCGCCTCGCAGACCCGCGACAAGGATGCCCTGACGCTGGAAGGCGTTGAGCGTGTGCTTAACGAATTGTCCGAAAACTACGACTACATCGTCTGCGACTCCCCGGCGGGCATCGAGCGGGGCGCGCATCTGGCCATGTACTTTGCCGATGACGC
>DIVI01000049.1 GCA_002423305.1 Methylococcus sp. UBA6136
TGGCTATCGCCGGCGTACTCCTGCAGGTGTTCGCTAGCTTTGGAAACATCATCGGCAAGGATCTTTGCCCCGATATCGCCTGATCCGCGAAGCCCGCGCCGGAGGATTCCGGCCTGAAACAAACCCCCGCCGATGAGAGTTGGCGGGGGTTTGTGTTTATTTGCACCGTGGCCGCTCAATCCGTTACGGCAATATCGGCCAAAATCAAACCGTTGAATGCGTGACGGGCCAGGCCGGTCTCACCGGGTACACACCCGTTCACGGTAGAATAGCCACCGTCCCTCCGCTGACTTCCTCCTATCTCATAACACCACTTCATGATCCCGGCTCCTGACCTTTTCTCCTACCGCCCCTATTGGGCCAAGCGGTTCGGCACGGCGCCGCAATTGCCGACGAATCGCGAGGAAATGGAGGCGCTGGGCTGGGATTCCTGCGACATCGTCATTGTGACCGGTGACGCTTATGTGGATCACCCGAGTTTCGGCATGGCGATCATCGGGCGACTTTTGGAGGCGCAGGGTTTTCGGGTCGGGATTCTGGCCCAACCGGACTGGCTGTCTGCCGATGGCTTCAAGCGACTGGGCAAACCCAACCTGTTTTTCGGGGTGACGGGCGGCAACATGGATTCCATGGTCAACCGCTACACCTCGGATCGGAAGATTCGCTCCAACGATGCCTACACGCCGGGCGGCGAGCCACATAAGCGGCCAGACCGTTGCGTGACCGTCTACGCCCAGCGCTGCCGGGAAGCCTACAAGGAGGTGCCCGTCGTGCTGGGCGGTATCGAGGCCAGCCTGCGCCGTATCGCGCATTACGATTACTGGTCGGACAAGGTGCGCCGCTCCGTCCTGATGGATGCGAAGGCCGATCTGCTGGTCTACGGCAATGGCGAGCGGCAAGTCGTGGAGATCGCCCATCGGCTGGCGGCGGGTGAGCCGATCAGCGCGCTGACCGATATTCGCGGCACCGCACTGCTGCGCAAAGGTCCACCGGATGATTGGCATCCGATCGATTCAACCGACATCGATCGCCCGGGCCCCATCGGTCCGGCGGTAGACCCCTATCAGATGGAGCCTGATGCGAAGGATTGCGCCACGTCTGTCGCCGACAAGAACGTAGTCCGGTTTGAGCGTCGCCGGACCGACCCCGCCCGCACGGTGATTCGTCTGCCTGCCTATGAGCAGGTCCTGGACGATGCCGTGCTGTATGCCCATGCCTCGCGCGTGTTGCATCAGGAAACCAACCCCGGCAATGCCCGCGCCCTAATCCAGCGGCATGGTGAGCGGGAAGTGTGGATCAATCCCCCGCCAATTCCTCTGACGACAAGGGAGATGGACTCGGTTTACGATCTGCCGTATTCCCGCCAGCCGCATCACGAGTATGGTGACCGCAAGATCCCCGCTTTCGAGATGATCCAGCATTCGGTGACGATCATGCGCGGCTGCTTTGGTGGCTGCAGCTTTTGCTCCATCACCGAGCACGAAGGCCGCATCATCCAGAACCGCTCGGAAGATTCGATCATCCGCGAACTGGAGGCCATTCGCGACACCTCACCCAGTTTCACCGGCCACATTTCCGATCTCGGCGGCCCGACCGCCAACATGTATCGACTGGCCTGCAAGGACGAGAAGACCGAGGCGTCCTGCCGGCGTTTGTCCTGCGTGTTTCCGGGCATCTGCAAGAACCTGAACACGGACCATAGCCCACTGATCAAGCTCTACCGCCGTGCCCGCGCCCTGCCTGGCATCAAGAAGATCACCATCGGCTCCGGACTGCGTTACGACCTCGCGGTGAAGTCGCCGGAATACGTGAAGGAACTGGTGACCCATCACGTGGGCGGCTACCTGAAGATCGCACCGGAACATACCGAAGCCGGTCCACTGTCGAAAATGATGAAGCCGGGCATCGGCACCTACGATCAGTTCAAAACCCTATTCGACAAATACTCGAAGCAGGCAGGCAAGGAGCAATATCTGATCCCCTACTTCATCGCCGCGCACCCGGGGACGACCGACGAGGACATGCTCAATCTGGCGCTATGGCTGAAACGGAACGGTTTTCGTGCCGATCAGGTTCAGGCGTTTCTGCCTTCGCCAATGGCGAACGCGACCACCATGTACCACACCGGCAAGAACCCCCTGCATCGAGTCGGCCGCGACAGCGAAGAAGTCTTCATCCCCAAACGGATGAAACAGCGCCGGCTGCACAAGGCTTTCCTGCGCTATCACGATGCGGAGAACTGGCCCATGCTGCGCGAGGCGCTGAAGCTGATGGGCCGCGCCGACCTGATTGGCAACGGCAAGCACCATCTGGTCCCCAGCTGGCAGCCCGCGGGCACCGGCCTGGCGGCCGAGGGTCAGCGAACCGGGCGCAAGACCAAGCCGTTTCACACACAGCACACCGGGCTTCCGCCCCGGGCAAGATCGAGTGCACGAAAAAAGCCGCACCGAACCTGAACAGGATCGAGCCGTCCACCTGGCGGCTCTTGTAAAATTAGGCTCAAGAAGAAAACGTCGCCTGAGGCTTGCGAACTTTCAAGGTCCGTCGCTACGGCGCCATACACCCAACCGAGGAGAAGACGATGTGGGAAGTTGATTTGCTGGCAGCCGTCAGGGCCATCGAAAAATCCATGGCCTATGTGATCTACCGACTGATGATCTGCTTCGGCGCGGCACTCGGTTACCTTTTGGCCACACTGGCCGGCGCCGGAACGCTGGTAGGTTTCGGATCGCTGGCCAAAAACGCGCTGGCACTGGGCCCATTAGGCGCGCTGGTCGGTTTCGGCCTGTTCGCGTATCTCATGTTCAAGATTCGCCCGACCTGGCTGAACGCCGTCAATGCGCCTCAGCTGGCGTTACTGGCTGACCAGAGCAGGCAAGTCCCACTACCCTCGGGCAAGGCGCTGATCGATTACGCAAAGCGGCGACAGGCCGAATGCTTTCCCAGCACGTCCCGATTGTTCGAACTGGATGAGGCCATCCGCAAGACCCAGGGCGACATGGCCGATCTGCACCCTTGCCCGAAGCTGCCCAGCGATCAACCGGCACTAAAAAATGCGGCGATACAGGCAGTCCGCTGGCTGTCCGGGCTGAACCACCAGACCCTGCTGGCCTGGCATTTTTACAAAGGCTCGGATAATCCCTGGCTCACCGCCGCCGACGGACTGGCCGTGCACGAACGTCACTTTGCCGGCATGACCAAGAACAGGCTGGTCGTTACCATTTTTTCCTGGCTGGGATTCGCGCTGGCCTATCCGCTGCTGCTGGGGGGCATCCGTCTACTGATCGAGGACATCCCGATCAACTTCAGTTTCTGGCCGCAGGTTTTTGCCGGTGTATTCGCATGGGCCATCAAGGCGGCTTTCTTTGATGCGATTGCCGAGGCCGCAATGATGGCGTTTTTCTTCCCCTTGGCGGAAAGGGAAGCCGGACAGCCCGTCAGCGA
>DIVI01000078.1 GCA_002423305.1 Methylococcus sp. UBA6136
CTGTCCGGTAATCCGGTGGCCATGGCGGCCGGGCTGAAGACACTGGAACTCATTGCCGAGAATGGATTTTTCGAAGGCCTGACTCAAAAGACCCGTCACTTCGTCGATCGACTCAGGCAAGGCGCGGATCAAGCGGGCATCCCGTTCACGGTGAATGCGGTCGGCGGGATGTTTGGTGTGTTTTTTACCGACCATGGGCCGGTGAAAAATTTTGCGGATGTCATGGTCTGCAATACCGAGCGTTTCAATCGATTCTTCCATGCGATGCTGGACGAGGGCGTGTATTTCGCTCCGTCGGCCTTCGAGGCGGGGTTTGTTTCCGCTGCCCATGATGAGGCCGTGATCGAGGCAACACTCGAGGCCGCCACAAGCGCCTTCAAAAAACTGTGACCCTCGCGAATTGAATCTGCGGGTCAACTTCTAAAATCAGTATTGATGTATTCCTGCCGAGGCTGCCATGAATAACTTTTTTGCCCGACTGTTTGGTAATCGCTCAAAATCGGCCGCCGCCACAGCCCCCAAACCCGTTAAAACCGGGCCGGATATTGCGACTCTCCGGCAAGAACTGAAGTCGGCCACTACCGCTGATGACAAGGCCGCCTGGGCAGAGCGGCTGGGGCAACGCCTGGGACAGGATGGCATCGAGCCGGCCGCCTCGGATGAGGCCGATGTCTGGCTATTTGCCGTATGTGCCAGCACACTGAAAACTCAGGCAGCGGGCTGGCTTGAAAAGATCCAGGATGAAACAGTGTTGGAACGGATCGCCACCCGCGCCCGATTGGCGGACATTCGGCTTATGGCGACACAACGAATCACCGACTTCGATCGGCTCGCTCGACTGGCTCAGCAAATGCGTGATCGTGATCGCGGGGTATATCGTCATTGTCACGGGTTACTGAAAGAGCATACGGATCAGGTTCGCCGCACCGAACAAGTCGCGGGCCTTCATCGTCTGTTCACGGATCTCATCGCCAGCCGACCCATTTCATCCGGGGCACTGTATGAACTTCGCAAACAACTTGGCACATTACCGGAGGGTCCAGACCTCGAGGCTTGCCATGCCCTCTCTCGCCAGGCAGGTGAGGCCGTGCAGGAGGAAGCCAACACTCTGAGAGCCCTGGAAGAATTGGCCAGCGAAGCGAATGGCTTGCTGCGGGACATTGGCGAGGGAGCGCTGAAGGACCTGAGTCAGTTCAGGGATAGCGCGTCTGGATTGCTGGAGAGAGGCTATGCGCTACCGAACTGGACTGAAGGCCACCGCCTGAGAAAGCCCGTCACCGATAAATTCCAACAGATTGCTGAAAAACTGTCCGCATTCGAGGAAGACGAACGGCGATTGGCGGCATGTCGGTCATTCCTGGAGTCGACCACCGGGCAGGAATTCGATCCGTCGTTGATGGATGACTGGAACTCGCTTCCCAAACCCGACGATCTTCAGGCCCGTCAATCGCTTGAGACGGAATGGCTCAAACGTGGTGGCCAGCCGGTGCCCAGGATCATGCCAAAAAAGGTGGTTAAACCGCCGCAATCCGCTCTCGAAACGGACCGCTTTCGTCAACAGCTCGAGGCACTGGAACAGGCCTTGGAGGGGGGAAGGTCGCAAGAGGCGCTCTCGCTGATACGAAGCCTGGATGAAATGGCCGCAGATGCTTTGCCTCCGCAGGGATTGGTCGGGCGATACCATGCACTTCAGGCACGGGTCGGTCAGGTGCGCGACCTGTTGCGCTGGAGTACGCAGCAGGCGCGGGACAAATTGGTCGAGGAGGCTGAGGCGCTGTCGGCGGAAGGGGTCACCCGGGTTCATGTGACCGAGGCCGTTCCCAAACTTCGGGCCGAGTGGAAGCGCCTCGACAGACTGAGCCGAGGGACTCAGACCCAGTGGCAGCAATTCGATCAGGCGCTGAATCAGGCATATGAACCGATTCTTGCTGAGCGGGCAGAACGCAATGCCCGGCAGGATGCGATCAGTCAGGCCAAATCGGCGCTACTCGATGAAGCCGAACAGTGGCTGCAAGGACTGTCGCCGGAGACCATCAATCCCGGCGAGCTCCAGAAGCAGCGGCAAGCCTTGCGCAATCATTGGCAGGGCATGCTTCAGGCCGGACCGCGAGACGAGCGTCGATTGCAGGATCGGTTCCATGCCCTCATGCGGCAACTGGATGAAAAAATTCAGCCTTTTGTGCAGGCTGAAATTGATCGCCGTCAGCGTCTCCTGAATGCGGCGCGACTGCTGCAACAGGAGCCCGATCTCCGGACCGCAATTGAACAGGCCCGTCATCTTCAGCAACAGTGGCGCCCGGAAAATGCGCCCCACTTGCCCAGACAGGTGAATGAAAAACTATGGCAAGCCTTCCGGGAAGCCGTGGATGCGGTGTTTGCTCGGCGGGACGCGGAGCGCAAGCAGCACGATGCACAAAGCCAGGAAAGAAATGCGGGTCGTCAGGCTCACCTGAAGGCGCTTGAAACCCTGCTGGAATCGCGCCCAGGTCAGGCCCAGCTCGAGGCGGGGATCGCGGCATTCGAGGCACAGTGGAATGAAGAGCCGACGACGGAGGAAAGACGTCCTCGGCGCGATGATCTGGATCAAAAGGCTGAAGGTCTGTTGCGCCGCGCACGGACTTTGCTGAAGGAATTGCATGCAGCCAGACAATGGGCAGTTCTGGACCAGATTGAGCAGAAAGCCGGTTGGGCCCGGAATCGGGAAGCCGCCGTACTTGCGGGCGATGATGCCGATGGAGACGCGGCCCAGCGTATTCAATCGCTATGGCAAGAGGCTGCCTCGCTGTCTCCCGAACTGGAGCAGAAGCTGCGTCAACGGTTTGAGCGCGCCCCCCAGATCACCTCGGCCACGCTTGAGGCCGGCGGATCGGGACGGAACCGCGTGCTGATTGATCTCGAAATTCTGCTGGACTTGCCCACGCCAGCCGCGTGCATGAACGACCGTCGCTCTCGACAACTGGAATTGCTGCAGACCGATTTCAAATCGCTGCAGCAGCCATCCGTGCTCCTGGGACTGTTTGCCGACTGGCACGCCATCGCGGCCCTGGACGATACAGATCAATCGGCGCGCATCATAAAGGTCAGGGACAAGTTGATTCCCCTGTTGAGTCAGTGAGCGAAGCCGGATATGAAAGGGCGACAACCCATCGTTGTGTCGCCCCAGCAAGAAAAACTGAATGATCAGATCGCCGGTGGCTTGTCGCCGGGTTCAACCGTGGTCTTGCCCAGGGCAGAATAGGCGGGACACCATTTCAGAACTGCCAGCACGGCCACCAGCAGGCCCAGCAACATGAGAATCCCATTTTCCATAATGGACGCGAGGATCATGATGGCTACGCCGGCACCGAGCCGGATTTGCTGGTCTTTGGTGCCCACATTGAACTGGCGATGGCACAGGCGCTTGATGTCGAAACTCATGATCTTTCTCCTCTGAATTGTATGTTTTGGTTTTTATCAGCAGGCCAGAAAGCAATGGCTTTTTTGACCTTGGCAGATGCTAACACGTGAAAAAACAGAGAGGTAAACGAACGAAGCCTAGCCCCGCTTTGGCCGGAGCGACTTCAGCTCGACAGAGGAAAACTCATGCTCATCATTCAGGGTTAGAACCACGTCCGCTAATGCCGGCAACTCCCTCAGGTTATGTCGGGTCAGCCGCTCGTAATGCATGATGAATTGCTCGATCGCGGCGGAGTTCATCAACCGGCGGTCGGTTGAGGTCGACTGGGCTGCGAGTTGCCTTTCCTGCTGCGTTCGCCATTCAATCACGCGGTCCATGTCGGGGACCTTGAGCATGAGCAAGCCATCCAGTTCGGCGAAAAGGGTCTTGTAGCTGCCCCGTAGTTGCGCATTCACATAATGACGCCAACGGCCATCCTGATCCTCATTCCTTTCGAGCGGGTTGATGGGAGAGGTCAGATCCTGCTCGGTCTGGGGTGTACTGCCGACACACCATCCTTCGAAAAGAATGACATCCGGACGCCCCTGAAAGCTTGCCCAGGCGGAGGGCTCCACCCGATCATCCATGGCTTTCGAGAAGGCGGGCAGCGGGGTTGTTGCGCTGTCATCGGCCGCCTTGAGTGATCGAATCAGATTGAGCCCCATCGACACATCGTGGGTGCCCGGAACGCCCCGCGTAACCAGCAATGGATGAATGTCGCGTCCCAGTTGCTGGCGCTCTGCGCGGGTTTTGTAAAGGTCGTCGATGGATAAGACCGCGACCCTCTGATGATGGATTTCTCGCAAGGCCAAGGCCAGAAATGCGGCCAGCGTGGACTTGCCGGAACCCTGCGCTCCGTTGATACCGAGAACATAGGTCTTGATTTCGGCTTTTTCCTGCATGACCCACGCCGCGAGGTGAAGAACTACCGAGCCGTAGGTCGTCGCCATCGACTCGGGCAGATGATGACAATGCATCAGTGCCTCGAATGACGGGCGGAGTTGCCGCCACTTCTGCTCCAGCTCTTTCGCTGAGAGCAGACCGTCGGGCCAGTCCAGCCTCGATGTGTCGGGATTCATTCGGGCTCAGACCACTCGATTGGGTGGAGGGAGACCCTTGAAGAAAGTCTCGACGTTATCGATCACCTTCATGCCCATGGCGACGCGGGTTTCCGTGGTGGCGCTGCCGAGGTGCGGCAGCAGCACGGCGCTGTCGAGATCAAGGAAGCCGGGATCGAGCTTCGGCTCGCCCTCGTAGACATCCAGCCCAGCGGCGGCAATCCGGCGCTCGCGCAAGGCGGCGATCAGGGCCTGGTTGTCGATCACGTCGCCTCGTGCGGTGTTGATGAGGATGCCGCCCGGCTTCATCTGCGCCAGATGCTCGGCCTTGATCAGGTGGTAATTGGCCACGCTGCCGGGGCAGTGCAGTGCGACGAAATCGGCCTCGCGCATGACCGCCTCGATCGTATCCAGTTGCCGCGCCTGGAAGCGCTCCAGCAACTCCGGCCCCGCCGGCCGGGGTGTGTAAAACACGATCGGCATTCCGAAACCGAAATGGGCCTTGGTCGCCATGGCCTGGGCGATACGGCCAAAGCCAATCAACCCCAACGTCTTGCCAGTCACCTGCGTGCCGAGCAACTGCGTCGGATGCCACCCGGTCCATTGCCCGGCGCGCAGCAGACGCTCGCCCTCGCTGGCCCGGCGCGCCGCCATCAGCATCAGCATCATGGCGATGTCCGCCGTGCTTTCAGTGAGCACATCCGGCGTATTGGTAATGACAATGCCACGTTGCCGAGCAGCTTCAATGTCAATGTGATTGAAGCCGACACCAAAATTGCCAAGAATCCGGCAGCGTAGCGTGCCATCTTGGAAAACTTCAGCGGGCAGCTTGTCGGACACCGTCGGCAACACCGCGTCGAAATCGTGCAGGGCATCTCGCAGTTCCGCCAGCGTCAGCGGGTGGTTATCGATATTCAAGCTGACATCAAACAATGTCTGCAGCCGAGCCTCGCAGGGCTCCGGCCAGCGACGGGTAACAAGTATTTTGGGTTTAATCATGGGGCGGAAGAGTTATGGGTGTGCCGGGTATTGTCTGGTCATTGGGATAATTGTCCCGCGAGATTGATTGACTTCAGAAGTCTTGGGGTTTTACCGCTTCGAACAGGATGGCCTGGTAGACGCGCCAAGTCGCGTGCCTCGATGAGGATGAGTCTGTTCGACTCGCGCAGCGCCATCCAACAGTCCGGTAACAACTTGTAAGCCATACCGGTAGGCTGGGTTGAAGCAAAGCGGAAACCCAGCTATTCCACATGTGAGAAGAATGCTTATTCCCATGATGATCCCGCAATATTCAGCGGAGCACACCAGTCAGCATGGTAATAACCCCGTTTTAGCCAGAGGTGAAATGATGAATAGGGCCAATCCCTGGCGGCTTTCGCATGACCATGCTTTACGGGATTGTAATGGATATAATCCACATGATTTTGATAATCCCGCTGATCGCGAATGGCATGCTCCCAGTAACGTCGTTGCCAGATGCCACGTTCGGATTTACGGATTCGGCTTTTGGAGATGCGCTCGGTTTTTGGTATAGCTATGGAAAAGCGCGTCTTGATCAACCGCCATCGGGTTGAATAATCGCTATCGTCTGGCGGCAACTGCCAGATGTAGTGCAGGTGTTCCGGCAGGATTACGATGGCATCGATCTCGAAAGGATGATCCTGGCGGATTTGTCGGAAGGCTTCGCGAAGATGCTCGATATGCTGGATCAACAGATGATTGCCCTCGCGTTCCGCAAGGTTAACGGTGAAGAAGTAACAGGCCCCGTCAATCCGTAAACGCTGATAGGTTCGCATTTTTAACGTGTTGCCTCTTTGACACCTGGTTACCAGCCTGATGTTGTCTTTCCGTCAAGCTCTAGGATGCGTTGAGGAACGAAACCCAGCGAGTGCTTGGAAAAGCTGGGTTTCCGCGATGCTTCAACCCAGCCTACCGTGCTATTTGTTTTTGCACTCTACTTCAAGGCTGTATGTGACTTGACTTTTCATAGAAGAATCTACGCCTATGTGGGATTGTTGGTTTATTGCATCAGTGTTTGAGGCAGTAAAATCATTAAATCCTTTTTCTTTGCACAATTCTTTCGCCCGTTGATATGCGTACTGAGTTACCTTGCTAGGAGAGTTATATACGCCTCCCGTGTACATTACCTTGTATTTATTATTTCCAATCTCAAAATCACTGTACCCAACAGAGGAAGCCCAGCTATCACCGAGCTTTGTATAGGGTATATCCGCTGCGCAGGCCCCGAGAGCCATCAAGGCTGGGGCAATTGTTAGTTTTGATAAACGCATGCATGGACCTCACTGATTGAATGGGAGTAGCCCGTAGGCTGGGTTGCAGCGAAGCGGAAACCCAGCGCATCACCGGGTTTCCGTTCATTTCCAATTATCCGATCAGGCCCTCGCCGCCAACGGCGCGGCCGTCTGGCGCCAATACTCGGACGCGGCGGCAATGCCGCTGCCGGGGGTGACCTGGATACCGGCGTCGAGCATGGCCATTTCCGAGCCGACGATGGCACTGGTCAGCATCAGTTCGTTGAGATCGCCGAGGTGGCCGATGCGGAACACCTTGCCGAGAACTTCCGAGAGGCCGGCGCCCAGTGAGAGGTTATAGCGGTGGTAGGCGTAGTGCATGACGTCGCGGGCGTCGAAGCCTTCCGGAACGACGATGGCGGTGACGCTGTTGGAGTAAAACTTGGGGTCCTTGGCGCACATCTGCAGGCCCCAGCCGCCGACGGCACGGCGCACCCCTTCAGCGAGGCGGGCATGGCGAGCGTAGACATTGTCCATGCCTTCTTCCAGCAGCAGTTCAATCGCTTTCTTCAGGCCGTAGAGCATGGGTACGGCCGGGGTGTAGGGGAAGTAACCCCCCGGGTTGTGAACCATGTGGTCGTGAATGTCGAGGAAGGCGCGCGGGCATTTGGCGTGTTCACGGGTAGCCAGGGCCTTCTGGCTGAAGGCCAGCAGGGCGAGGCCGGCGGGCAGCATGAAGCCTTTCTGGGTGCCGGCCAGACCGACGTCAACGCCCCAGTCATCGTGACGATATTCCAGCGAGCCGATGGCGCTGACGCCGTCAACGAAGAACAGCGCCGGGTGGTTGGCGCTGTCCAGCGCCTTGCGCACGCCGGGCAGGTCGCTGGTGACGCCTGTGGCGGTCTCGTTGTGGCAGATGAGGACGGCCTTGATGTCGTGGTTCTTGTCTTCCTTCAGGCGAGATTCCAGATGGTCCAGCGGCACGCCTTCACCCCAGGGGACCTCATGGAATTCCACGTCCATTTGCAAGCGCTTGGCGAGGTCTATCCAGAGGTGGGTGAACTGGCCGAAGCGGTAGGCCAGCACCTTGTCGCCCGGTGACAGGGTGTTGGTGATGGCGATTTCCCAGCCGGCGGTGCCGGTGGCGGGGAAGATGAAGCACTGGCCCTTTTCGGTGCGGAAGACTTTCTTCAGGTTTTCCAGTAGCGGCGTAACCAACTTGGGAAAATTGGGCGAACGGTGATCCTCTGAGGGGACGTGCATCGCGCTGAGCACGGAATCGGGGATATTGGTGGGGCCGGGGATATAAAGGTGATTGCGACCGGGCATTGGGTGTTCCTGAATGGTGGGGTGAGATAAAAATGAGGCGGCCGATTCGGGTTTTGATTTCTCGAATCGGCCGAAAAATGAATGGAAATGATGCCATAGCCGTCATTTCTGCTTCAAGGCTGGGGGTTTGCCTGGCTGGTGTTTGCGCTACTCCTTGCGGGACCGTTCCTCGTCCTGCCAGCGCTCCATGCGCTCATCCAGTACTGCATTGAGGTAGAAGTTATTGCTGGCGGTGCGCTTGGCGAGCTGCAGTTGCAGCAATGCCGATTTGGTCTGGCCGAGCAGGTAATAGCCTTCGGCATAGTAGCGGTGAGATTCGCCTTCCATGCCCAGCTTGCTGTAAGTTTCCGCCATCAGTTCATAGACGTCGGGCGTAGCGGGGTGATGCTTGAGAAAGCTGTGGAGCAACTGGCGGGCTTTCGCTGCTTGCCCGGTATTCAGCGAGGCGCGCACGTAATTGAGCGTCATCGCCTGATTGTCCGGGAAGCGATGCAATGCCAGCTCATACAGTTCGGCCGCCTTGCTGAAATTCTTGGCATCCATCTCGGTGCCGGCCAGGCCATTCATGAATTGTGATTGGTGCGGGTAGGTCTGTACCAGCCGCTGAAACGTTGCCTTGGCCTTTTCGGTTTGTCCCAGCTTCGATTGCGCCAGGGCTATGCCGTAGGCCATGACGTCCTGCTGCTGACCGGTCCCCCGGTTGTGCATGTTGTTGAAATAATCGAGGGCATTGCGAGGACTGGGTGCGGTGGTGACCCGCAATTTGGCCCGAATGATCTGATAGGCCATTGAATCGGGATATTGCTTGTAGGCAAAATGTTCGGAGCGGTCCCGGGTGTCCGAAATACGCGCGACCGTTACCGGGTGAGTCAGCAGGAATTCAGGAATGCGATTGCCGGCAAACCGGGTGGATTGCTGCATACGTTCAAAAAAGGCCGGCATGGAGCGTGGGTTGAATTCGGATTTGGACATGATTTGCATGCCGACCCGATCGGCCTCCACTTCGTTGTCGCGGGTAAAGTTGATCTGGTACTGCTGGCTCATACCCCTTGCCGCCATCATGGCGGCCATGGCGGCATTGCCGCCCCCGCCTGCCGCGCCAATCAATGCAGCGCCGAGCATGGCAAGGGCTGAGGGAATGGCCATACGGCTGGCGGCCTGAAAAGTCTGAAACAGGTGGCGCTGTGTGACATGTGAAATTTCGTGCGCCAGGACGGATGCCAGTTCGCTTTCTTCTTCCGAAAGCAGAATGAGGCCGGAGTTGACGCCGATATATCCACCCGGGCCAGCAAACGCATTGATGACCGGCTGGTTGACGACAAAAAAGGTAAAGGGTTGAGAGGGCGTATCGCTGTTGGTCGTCAGCTTTGAGCCCAGCGACTGGATGTAGTCCGAAACCTCCGGGTCGCTGTTGATCTCCATCTGCGAGTGGAGATTGCGATAAAACGCGGCCCCGAGCTCCAGCTCCTGCTGCGGAGTCATCAGCGTGCCGGTGGGATCACCGATATCCGGTAGCTCGATATCCGGCATGGCAGCACGAACGGGCGTGGCATCCAGCCCGGCGAGGGTGGATATCAGCCAGACTGCAAGCAGCGTATTGGGTTTGAGGATCAATCGGGTAATTCCACCAAGTCGATATATTTCTACATTCGATGTTGGGCGAACGCCCAGAGGTTTCAATCAGGCTGATGAAATTTGCCATCCAGATCAACGACAGCCCGACACGGTCGGAGTCGGCCCGGACCGGGTTCCAGTTTATCAAAGCCGCCCTGGCGTCGGGACATGAAGTGGTTCGGGTGTTTTTCTATCAGGAAGGTATTTACAACGCCTTCATTCCCGGTGATTCGGCGGAGGCCGCTATTCCTGACTGGAACGCCTTACACAGGGATGAAGGCATCGAGCTGGTTTATTGCCTATCGGCGGCTGAGCGTCGGGGGCAGGCGAACTCTTGCCCCGGTTTCGTGGCAGGCGGACTCGGATTGTGGGTGGATGCCTGTCTGCGGGCCGAACGCGTCATCGTATTTGGTGGCTGAGTGAATCAACGGCGCTTCCTTTTTCTTCTTCGGCGTCCCCCGCAGGGCGGCGTGATCGACAGCGAGCTGTTTGACCAGATGCTGACGCTGGCTGCATTCGATCAGGCGATCACCGTGCTGTTTGTTGATGACGGTGTGTATCGTTTGAACCGCGAGACGGGTGAACCCGTCTCGACGATGGAAACTGCGGGACTGCTGGAGTTGCTGGCGTTTTATGACATTGAGTCCGTTTGGGTCGAGGAGGAATCTCTGGTGCAGCGTGACATGAATCTGGACGATGCCCGCTTGTCCGTGCGGACCATGCTGCGCGAGGATGTGGCCGGGTTGCTCGCCCGTCACGATGTAATCCTGGGGGACTGATGGGCGTTCTGCATCTGGTGAATTCCACTGAAGGACTGGGGCGGTGTCGTGATCGGCTGGGCCCCGACGATGCCGTGATCCTGCTGGAGGCCGGCGTATACACAGCCATGGCTCCAAGTGGCAAGCCCGAAGGCATGGATGTCGACCTATTCGTACTGCAGGAGCACCTGTCACAGCGCGGTATTGCGAGGACCCGAGTACGGCCAGCTTTCACGCTCATTGATTTTGAGGGTTTTGTCGGGCTGACGGTTCGCCATACTCGCAGTGTGACCTGGGCTTGAGGGCAACCCGATGAAACCGAGTAGCCCCGAGACCACCGAGGATGGCTTTCTGCTGGAGGTCGGTCAGTGGGACGAAACGGTTGCGCATCAACTGGCAGAGCGCATCCCGCTCACATTGACCGAGGCGCATTGGGAGATCATCTCCTTCATTCGGAAATATCATGCCCGCTTTCGCCATCTGCCGAATAATCGGATGTTCGTGAAAGCCGTGGAAAAAGCGCTGGGTCCGGACAAGGGCAATTCGCGCTATCTCAATGGCCTGTTTGCCGGTAGTCCTGTCAAATACACCTGCATGGTGGCCGGTCTGCCGAAACCGCCGGGCTGTATTTGAGGGGCGGGCTTCGAGAGTCGAAGACTTGGGTGTGTAGCAGAGGGTCATGACCATGAAACCAACCGTAATTGCTGTATTTACCGGGATGGGAGTCGCCTTGATGGCGGTCGCCTATCTGATCGTGACCGCCCACGAAGGCGAGGAGGATTGGCAGAAATTTGTCGAGGCGAATCATTGTCAGGCCGTGGGGGCGTCCGATGGCAGTAATCGCGGCGGGTGGCGCTGCGATGACGGCAAGATTCATTACCGCTGGCGACAGCAAAAGTAGGGGCGTCTTCCCGGTCATAATCCTTGCTTTACGACTGGGTAGCCAGCAGGGTGTGGGAGTCTGATTGCCCCGTCATTCACCCGCTTGTGCCTTGACGATGCCCTTAAGTCCTAGTAAGTTAGTCAACCATTTCTTGATCCATTCCCGGGCGTCATGACGCCCTGAATTTTTTATGGCCATGGTGAGGTTGCGTGAAGCTCAGCGGCGCTGAAATCGTTGTTCGGTGTTTGAAGGATGAGGGAGTCGAGTACATCTTTGGCTACCCCGGTGGATCGGTCCTGCACATCTACGATGCACTGTTCCGGCAGGACGACGTCCGGCACATTCTGGTTCGTCATGAGCAAGGCGCAACTCACGCTGCTGATGGCTATGCCCGTGCGACCGGCAAACCCGGCGTGGTGCTGGTGACCTCTGGCCCTGGGGCCACGAATGCCGTCACGGGCATTGCCACGGCCTACATGGACTCGATCCCGCTGGTGGTTATCACCGGTCAGGTGCCAACTCCGGTCATCGGTAGCGATGCCTTCCAGGAATGCGACACCATCGGCATCACTCGGCCGTGCGTGAAGCACAATTTCCTGGTGAGCGATCTTTCCAGATTGGCGGAAACCATCAAGAAAGCGTTCTACATCGCAACCACGGGGCGTCCCGGTCCGGTTGTGGTCGATATCCCCAAGGACATCACCGACCCCAACATCAAGATTGCCTACGAGTACCCCGAATCGGTTGCCATCCGCTCCTACAATCCCAACGTAAAAGGGCATCGGTGGCAGATCAAAAAGGCTGTCGATCTCTTGCTGTCGGCCAAGCGGCCGATGATCTACAGCGGTGGCGGCGTCGTCCTGGGTAATGCCTCCGAATCACTGGTGCGGCTGACCCGTTGGCTGGGCTTTCCCATCACCAACACCTTAATGGGGCTGGGTGCCTTTCCCGCGAGTGATCATCAGTTTGTCGGGATGCTGGGCATGCACGGGACTTACGAAGCCAATATGGGCATGCATGAGTGCGACGTGCTGCTCGCCGTTGGCGCACGTTTCGATGACCGCGTCACCGGCAAGCTCGCGCAGTTTTGCCCGCATGCCAAGATTATTCATATCGATATCGATCCTGCGTCCATCTCCAAGACAGTCAGGGTTGATGTGCCCATCGTCGGCGAAGTCGGCCCCGTCGTGGATGAAATGCTCGAAATACTGGAAGCAACCGGAGAAAAGCCGAACGCCAAGGCAATGGCCTCCTGGTGGGAACAGATCGAGAAATGGCGTTCCATCAACTGCCTGAGCTTCGATCGCTCGAGCCCGCGGATCAAGCCGCAATACGTCGTTGAACAGCTATGGGAGGTCACACACGGAGAGGCATTTGTCACCTCCGATGTGGGACAGCACCAGATGTGGGCGGCGCAGTTCTACCGATTCGACAAACCGCGTCGTTGGATCAATTCCGGTGGCCTCGGCACCATGGGTTTTGGCTTGCCTTCGGCGATTGGCGTGAAGCTCGCGCACCCGGAAGCGGATGTGGCTTGCATCACCGGTGAAGCCAGTATCCAGATGTGCATACAGGAACTGGCTACGGCCCTCCAATACCGGACCGGGATCAAGGTCATCAATCTCAATAATGGCTACATGGGCATGGTGCGTCAGTGGCAGGAGTTCTCCTACGAAAGCCGCTATTCAGAGTCGTATCTCGAGACCATCCCGGACTTCGTCAAGCTTGCGGAAGCTTATGGCCACGTCGGCATGCGCATCGACAAACCGGAAGATGTTCGTCCAGCACTTGAGGAAGCCTTCAAGCTGAAGGATCGTACCGTGTTCATGGATTTCCTGACCGATCCGGCCGAGAACGTATATCCGATGATCGAGGCCGGCAAGGCGCATCACGAAATGCGCATGGCGCCCGGGGTATCAGTGGATAGGGAGCTGTCATGACGCGCCACATCATTTCCATCCTTATCGAGAACGAAGCTGGCGCACTCTCGCGTGTTGCCGGTCTTTTCTCCGCTCGAGGCTATAACATCGAAACCCTGACGGTCGCGCCCACCGAGGACGGATCCTTGTCCAGAATGACCATCGTCACTTCGGGCAGCGATGAAATCGTCGAGCAGATCACCAAGCAGCTGAACAAGCTGATCGATGTAGTCAAGTTGATCGATCTGTCGGAGTCCTCCCACATCGAGCGTGAGCTCATGATGGTCAAGGTCCGGGCGTCTGGCCCCATGCGGGACGAGGTCAAGCGGCTCTGTGATATCTTTCGCGGCAGCATCCTGGACGTGACCCCGACGACCTATGTCATCGAACTCACCGGTGAAAAGTCCAAGCTGGATGCCTTTCTGCGGACCATCAGTGAAGACCTGATCATCGAAGTGGTTCGCTCCGGCACCACCGGCATGCTTCGCGGCGAGCGTGGATTACACGCCTGATTTTCAATCTGAACGTATCATCATTCGAGGAACTTACATGCAGGTCTATTACGACAAAGACGCCGACCTTTCCATCATCCGTGGCAAGAAAGTGGCCATCGTTGGTTACGGTTCTCAGGGTCATGCCCATGCCAACAACCTGAAGGATTCCGGTGTCGACGTGGTCGTTGCCTTGCGTCCCGGCTCGGCTTCCGCTGCCAAGGCCCAAAATGCGGGCCTGGCCGTCGCTGATATCCCCGAAGCCGTCAAGTCGGCCGACGTAGTCATGATTCTGGCGCCTGACGAACATCAGGCAAAGCTCTATGAGGAGCAGATCGAACCGAACATCCAGAAGGGTGCGGCACTGGCATTTGCCCATGGTTTCGGCATCCATTTCGGATTGATTCAGCCGCGCGCCGATCTGGATGTCATCATGATCGCCCCCAAGGCCCCAGGCCACACAGTTCGCAGCGAATACGTCAAGGGTGGCGGTATTCCGGACCTTATTGCCGTGGCCCAGAATGCCTCGGGCAAAGCCAAGGAGCTGGCGCTTTCCTATGCCTCAGCGATTGGTGGCGGCCGCACCGGCATTATCGAAACCAGCTTTCGCGAAGAAACCGAAACCGACCTGTTCGGCGAACAGGCCGTACTTTGTGGTGGTGCGACGGCGTTGGTACAGGCCGGGTTCGAGACGCTGGTGGAAGCCGGGTATGCCCCTGAAATGGCCTACTTCGAGTGCCTGCACGAACTGAAGCTGATCGTCGATCTGATGTATGAGGGCGGTATTGCCAACATGCGTTATTCGATCTCAAACACGGCTGAATACGGCGACTTGACCCGCGGTCCGCGGGTGGTTACTGAACAGACCAAGCTGGAAATGAAGAAAATCCTCCGCGAAATCCAGACTGGCGAATTTGCCCGTGAATTCATCCTGGAAAATCAGGCGGGTGCGGCCACCCTCAAGGCCAAACGCCGCCTGGGTCGGGAACATCCGATCGAAGAAGTCGGCGAGCGTCTGCGTGGAATGATGCCCTGGATCAAGGCCAACAAGATCGTCGACCAGACGAAAAACTGATCGCTCGAAGAATCGATTATGCAAAGGGTGGGCTGGTCTCACCCTTTCTTGTTTGGGCTCAGCTGAACGGATCAGCGCCCGGTCAAGCGGCATCAGTCTCCAAGCTTTCCCCCAACCTGTGATGTCCGGATTTGCGATGGAACAGAATATTCCCAAGAAAAATCGTCGGCGCGGCATCTACCTGTTGCCGAATCTTTTCACAACGGCGGCGCTCTTTGCCGGCTTCTACGCCATTACCGCTGCCATGAATGGCCAGTACGAGGTCGCTGCCATTTCCATTTTTCTCGCCATGGTACTGGATGGCCTGGATGGACGCGTTGCCAGACTCACCAATACCGAAAGTGCTTTCGGAGCTGAATACGACAGCATGGCCGACATGATTTCGTTCGGCGCGGCGCCGGCGCTGGTGATGTATTCCTGGGTGCTGTCCAGTCTCGGCAAGCTGGGCTGGGTGGCGGTGTTTGTCCATGCGGCCGGCGCAGCGCTGCGCCTGGCGCGATTTAATACGCAGATCGATACCCAGGACAAACGATATTTTCAGGGACTGCCCAGTCCGTCCGCTGCAGCCATTCTCGCCGGGTTCATCTGGGTCTGCGTGACCCATGACATTGCTCCCGATTCAGTCAAATATGTGGCCGTCGGCCTGTCGATCTTCACCGGATTGGTGATGGTGAGCAATTTCCGTTATTACAGCTTCAAGCAGATCGATTTCCGCGGGCGAGTGTCGTTCATTTGGGCGATCCTGATTATGCTGGTGTTCGCTTTCCTGTTTACCAATCCGCCATTGGTCTTGTTCACGCTGTTTACCTGCTACGCGATATCGGGGCTGGTCTTGACCCTGGTGCTTCGCCGTCGCATGCGTTCCGAACGGGGCGCCAAGGTCTGAGTCTGTGTCGGCTTGTCGGAGACGGTTGTGGCCTTTATAGTGAATCCATGCGAATTCAAATCACCCCGATGCATACTTTTCTCTCTTCGTTTTCCGCTCAGGCGCCATTGGGTGCCGTGAGCCATCTCCTGCTTCAAGCATGTGAGCCGATGCCGGGAGTTCTGCTGCCCTGAGGGGCATCAAGACACCACGCAGCAACAGCTTCCCCGGCCAAAAAACACGAACGCAGCAAGAGGATTCCCCCATGACCGACAAACTCATCATTTTTGATACGACCTTGCGCGATGGCGAGCAAAGCCCCGGCGCCTCCATGACCCGCGAGGAAAAGGTTCGCATTGCCAAGGCTCTGGAGCGCTTGCGTGTGGATGTCATCGAGGCCGGTTTCCCGGCGGCCAGCCCCGGTGATTTCGAAGGGGTACAGGCCGTTGCCCGGACCATCAGGGAGAGTGTGGTGTGCGGATTGGCTCGCGCGCTGGACAAGGATATTGATCGTGCGGGTGAGGCGCTCCGCGATGCGCCCCAGTCGCGAATCCACACCTTCATTGCCACCTCGCCGATCCACATGCAGCTGAAGTTGCGCATGTCCCCGGAGCAGGTGATCGAGCATGCGGTCAAGGCGGTGAAGCGCGCCCGTCAGTACACCGATAATGTCGAATTTTCACCGGAAGATGCTGGCCGTTCGGAAGAGGATTTTCTCTGCCGAATTCTGGAGGCCGTGATCGATGCTGGCGCCACCACGCTGAACATCCCCGATACCGTCGGCTATAGCCTGCCTCACCAGTTCGGCCAGACCATTCTGCGCTTGCGCGAACGCATTCCCAACGCCGACAAGGCGATTTTCTCCGTGCATTGTCACAATGACCTCGGCCTTGCGGTGGCCAATTCACTGTCCGCCGTGCTCAACGGCGCTCGTCAGGTGGAGTGCACCATCAACGGCCTTGGTGAGCGAGCCGGCAACGCGGCGCTGGAAGAAGTGGTCATGGCGATCACGACCCGCAAGGACGTGTTTCCCTGTCATGTGGACATCGATACCCGCGAAATCGTGACTTGTTCCAAGCTTGTATCCAGTATTACCGGTTTCCCGGTGCAACCCAACAAGGCGATTGTCGGCGCCAATGCCTTTGCCCATGAATCCGGCATCCACCAGGACGGCGTGCTCAAGCATCGTGAAACCTATGAAATCATGCGCGCCGAGGACGTTGGCTGGACGGCCAATCGCATGGTGCTGGGCAAGCATTCCGGACGCAATGCCTTCAAGACCCGCATGCAGGAACTGGGCATCGAATTTGGTTCCGAGGCGGAACTGAATGACGCCTTCGCACGTTTCAAGGATCTTGCGGACAAGAAGCACGAAATCTTCGATGAAGACCTGCAGGCCCTCATCAGTGATGCCGCATTGGCGGCGGAAGAGGAGGGCGTGCATCTCGTTGCATTGAAGGTCTGTTCCGAAACCGGCGAGATTCCCATGGCTTCCGTTACCCTGCGCATCGATCAGGAAGAAATGACCGGAACGGCCTCGGGCGGTGGCGTGGTGGACGCCAGCCTCAAGGCAATCGAGTCTCTGGTGGGAACCCAGGCACAATTGCTGCTCTATTCCGTCAACAACATCACGACCGGCACCGACGCTCAGGGTGAGGTCACTGTCCGGTTGGAAAAAGCCGGCCGTATCGTCAATGGACAGGGCGCCGATACCGATATCGTGATTGCCTCCGCCAAGGCTTATATCCATGCCGTGAATCGGCTGCGGGCTCCGAGTCAACGGATGCATCCCCAGGTTGCGGGCGACGTCTGAGCGATCCGATCCACTCAAGATGAGTCGCCCTGATCCACGACATGATCGCCTGCAGACCATGGGCATTGACATCTGGACGCCGCGGTTTCCCGTACCCAACGGACCTACGTCCTGCTTATTCATGACCGACCCCACCGAAGCGTTGTCGGAAGGCGTTCAATCCTTGGTTCTCGATTGGGATGAACTCGAGCAATGCGTTCGTGATTGCACTCGCTGCACCTTGCACGAAACCCGCACGCAAACCGTGTTTGGGGTTGGCAGCCGACAGGCAAAATGGATGT
>DIVI01000135.1 GCA_002423305.1 Methylococcus sp. UBA6136
AGATTCCGATCATCAAAGGGGTGCTGGGCGGTTTGACGCCATTTTTCCAAACCCGCATTCATGCACGTGATAAGAGGGGATTCGTTACTGACCAAAAACCGGTGAGTGTCTCGCAGGACATCCCGGAGAGCCGATTGGACGGGTTCATCCCATTGATCCATAAAGGCCTGGATCTGCCCTGGTGTGGTCGGGTCGGGCCCCAGGCCCTGTTGTTGCCGGGTCAGATCCAGCAGAACCCGGGAAACCAGTCGCTGATATGCCTCATGAGCACTGTCCACCGTTTGCCGATATTGCGTGAATTGTGTGAGTGCTGTCTGGCAGGAGAGCGCTTGCACAGCAATGTAGGTATCGTCCAGCTGTTTTTCGATTTGGGTCAATTGCTGCTGCACATCTTTCAGCTGAATTTGAATCGCTTCAAAGCGCTGTTTGTTGGCATCTGGCTTGGCGCCCAGGAGTCCCGCTGCAAACAGTACGAATTTTTGACCTCCGGATCCCGTCTCCATGCTTTCGCCCCAGGCTTTTAACCCATAACCCGCCCCTTTGGCCGCCAACCCGCCGATAAAACCCCAAATGCCACCGGATTTGGATTTTGCATCCTCCCCGGCAGCGGCCTGGGTGAAGTTTTGCACACCATTCCCTCTAGGTCCGCTGTAGTCATAGCTTCCCTTGCAGAGTATCTGTCTTTTGGCATCCACCAGACAGGTGAGCTCCCCGCCGGCGCCCACCGAACGAGTTGCGACGGGCGGTATCCCTGACACCTGCCCCCACTGATCTCGCCCCCAGCACACCAGCCGCTTATCCAGCGTAACCCCGCAGGAATGGTAGTCACCGCTCAGGACTTCCAAAAACTTTTCGCCGACGGGTGGATTCAGGACACCAAAGAAGTTGTTACCCCAGCATTGAACCCCGTTGTCGGATTGACGCACCGCACAGGCATGCAGTTTGCCAACGGTCACATCGGTAAAGACACCCATGGGTTGAATAAAACTTTCGAAAGCGTCTTCGCCCCAGCACAGCACCTGACCTTTTGTGCTGACCGCGCAGGTTTGATTATTCCTGGCACTGATTGATTTGAAGCGACCTTGGGGAGGAGTCAGCTGCCCCTGAAGGTTGCTACCCCAGCACTGAATTGACCCGCCCTTCTTTTGGATAGCGCAGGTGTGGGAGTCCCCCGAAGACACGTCCAGATAGTGGCCTTTTAGCTCCTCGTCTTTGGGTGTGGACCCGGGATCACCCCAGCACACCAGGCGATTATCCAGACGAATGGCGCAGCCATGCATCTCGCCGAGGGAGAGCTTTTTGTACTTGCCTTTCTTCGGTGCATTCAATTGCCCCAGATCATTGAGCCCCCAGCAATCTAGGCCGCGATCCTTTTGGCGAATGCCGCAGACAAAGGAACTGCCGGCGTCCACCTTGAAGTATTTCTTGGTGATGGTGATGGATGACCCGCTATTAGGTGGCTCGGGCAACGAGTTGGTGTTCGCCTTGTATATGGATGAACGCAGACCGAGAGTTGGCGTGCCCTCCCCAGTCGGGTCCAGTGATGCCCATGCCGAGGGGTGGATCACTACAGCACTCAGTAAAAAAAGCCCAAGCAGGTACCTGCGCATCGTTTTATATCCTCTTGATCTCATGGTGTTGATTGCCGTATGCCAGCTGTCTGGTGGCGCTATTGCCTGCTCCGATGCTTGGAACAATTCATGGCGTCTGGCCGGTTTATAGGCTTATTTCCACACTCGCTCAAGACCAAAGTTCTGACATTTTCTGACCAGCGGGCGGGTTTTCCCTTCACCGTCCCCGGTCTCTGCTAGTCTCCGCCCTGGTTTCAAGGCTCCCTGGTGACCGGTTTGTTTCCTTCCCGGTACTGATCGACGTATGCGAATGCTTTATTGGTTGATGTCCGGTCTGCTGTTTTTTTGGGCTCAGGTGTGTCCGGGCGGGATCGTGCCTGTGGCTGTTGGTTCGCCGCAGGATTCCTGGCTCAATTTGGGCCATCAGGTCGGCGTCCATGAGGATTCTGCCGGGGTTCTGGATGGGCCCACTGTGCTGCAATTGCCGGCGGATGCCTGGGAAGTGAGTGAGGAACCCAGCTTGCAGCTGGGCTATTCCACGTCGGTTTGGTGGGTTCGGTTGGATTTGAAGAATGATGCGACGATGGAGCAGTCGCGGGTGCTTGAGGTGGGCTGGCCGTTGCTCAACGAGCTGGATGTATGGATATTCTCCGGCTCGGAGCTGCTGTCGCGAGTCCAGACCGGTGATCAGCGGCCGTTTTCACAACGGCCGATCGAGGCACGCGACTTTGCCATTCCAGTTTCTCTGCCGGCGTCATCGGAGCGGACCGTGCTGTTGCGTATGGCCATGAGGACCGGCATCTTTGATGCCGTGCCATTGCGATTATGGACACCTTCGGCCTTTGCTCACGCTGAAAAACGCGACGATCTGATTCTGGGTCTGTATTTTGGGGCGGCTTTCGCCTTGATGCTTTACAACCTGCTGCTGTTTCTTTCCATCCGCGATCGCAGCTTTTTGTATTACAGCCTCTATCTTTTCGCGTTCGCTTTGTGGATGTTTGGGTTTAGTGGGTACGGAATGATGGCGCTCTGGCGCGACCATGGCTGGCTCAATGATCAGATGAATCTGGTGCTGGTGGCGATAGCCCATGTGCCTGCCACTTTGTTTGTCACCCATTACCTTGATGTGCGTGGCCGTCTTCCCTGGCTTTACCTGGGGCTATGGTGTCTGACGAGCTTGATGCTGTTGCCGATTGCGGGGTCGCTTTTGGATCAGTGGGGTGTGGCGGTTCCGATTGGCCACGTGTTCTATTTTTATACGCTGCTCAGCTCTCTGCTGACTTTACTCTACATCGTGACGGCGGGCTGGGTGATGGCCTTGGGTTACCGTCCCGCGCGCTTCATGTTTGCGGGGTGGGCGTGTCTGGTGCTCAGTATCATGCTGTATCGGCTGACCGAATTTCCCGGCTTCCACATTACCGCCAACCCGTGGACCGCCCATGCCATGAACATCGGTTCCACGCTGGAATTTTTGTTATTGGCATTGGCGCTGGGCGATCGCTACAAACAGGCCCGAGAGGAAAAGTTGGCGGCGGAGCGGGCGGCTTTGGCGATGGAAAAGGGTTACGGCAGGACGCTTGAAGCGCAGGTAAATGAACGCACACATGAGCTGCGTGACGCGATGGGTCAGCTCAATGTGTCGCTACTGTCCGAAAGGCAGGTCATGGTGGAACAGCGGGCATTTCTGGCGACACTTTCCCATGAGTTGCGGAGCCCGCTCACGGTGATCGATACGGTGACTCAGCGACTGGAGATGGAGGAGGAAGGCAGCTCCGAAAGCGAGCGAAGAACTCGTTATGCCAGCATCTTGCAAGCCTCGGCCCGGTTAACTTCGATGTTGTCTGATTTCCTGCATGAGGATCGCTATTCGTTGGTGCGCGAAGGGCCCCAGTATCAGGCCTGCGATCTCAGGCAATTGATGGAGGATGCGCGAAAGTCGGGGCTGGTAGGTGCCCTGGGGCATCGCATTGGTGTTGACAGCGACAGGCTGCCGGAACGGTTTATATGTGACCCTGATTTAACCCGGCTGGCGCTGCGTAATCTGGTCGACAATGCGGTGAAGTATTCACCCTCTGGCAGCGCCATCCTGTTGCGCGGGGAACACAATAGCCGCGGGGTTTACCTGATCGTCAGGGATATGGGGCCTGGTATCAAGGCTGAAGAACTGGAGCAGTTATTCAAACCGGGGTCTCGTGGGGACGAGGTCAAGGATCTACCCGGTTTGGGGCTGGGCTTGAGTTTGAGCCGTCAAATCATCGAAAGCCAGGGCGGGACGCTGACGGCAGAGGCGGGGATCGGAGAGGGAGCCGAATTTTCTGTGTGGCTGCCTCATCGCGACGCAGCGGAATGATCTTTATTGTCTGGTCAGCATGGCATCAAAGCGATAGCCGGCCTTGAATTCCGTCCTGAGGGGGAAGGGTTCGGCTTGCAGGGTTTCCCACCGCAGTCGTAGCCGGCTGATCAATTTGTCCAGGCGGCGAAGATCGTAGCTACACCAGTCGTGACCTAGCGCTTCCACCATGGTTCTTTTGTCAATGACGGCGTCAGCATGGTCTGCAAACAATTCGCAAATTTGATATTCGGGCGGTTTGAGCAGCAACTGTTGCCCCGAGGGGCTCAACAACGCGCGGCGCTGGCTGCACAGACGCCAGCCTTGCCCGACTTTTCGCAGCAGAGAATTCACATAGGCTTCCAGCTCAAGCAGCTTGAACGGTTTGCCGAGGTAGACATCGGCGCCGCCGTTGAGTCCATTGAGCTTGTCTTCCAGCTTTTGCCGTGCTGTCAAAAGGATAATCGCGCTCCGTGGCTTTTCGGCCCGCATCCGTTTTGCCGCGTCAAAACCCTCACCATCGGGAAGGTTGATGTCCAGTATGGCCAACTCGATGTGTTCCATCAGTGGCCAGAATTCGGCCAGGGTGCCCGCCTGGTATACCGTGTGGCCGCGTTGGAAAAAAAAGCCCGCAAGCTCCACGCGCAACACCTCGCTATCTTCCAGAATGCCGATGTGGGACATGCCGTTTTATGAGTGATGGATAGGGTGGCTAACGAATTCCATGCTCGGATAGTGCCCGACTTTTGGACTCATGGGCAATTCGTCGCCGTGCTCTCCTTGATGATCGGGGACTGGATCTC
>DIVI01000242.1 GCA_002423305.1 Methylococcus sp. UBA6136
GACAGGACATCTCCGATTACTCGACCATCCACAAGGCGGGTGGAACAGTCAATATCAGGGCCGAAGGAGATGTAAACATGCGCGCCGGCAGCCTGATTGATGTCAGTGGCGGTGCCCAACGACGTGCAAACGGGGCCATCACCGCAGGTGACGCCGGAACAATCGCGATGGCCGCAGCCGGTATCGATGGTTCCGATTTGTCCATCCAGGGCGCATTGGCAGGCTATGCCATAGCAGGCGGAAAAGGCGGTACCCTAGCATTGACCTCGGATCAGGTCATACTCGGAGGATATCCAACCTCAACCGGTGAGGGCAACGCCAACCCATTGTTTTTGAATCCAGGATTTTTTGCTGCTGGGGGTTTTGAACATTACCAAATCGGGTCCAACAAAAGTGGAATAGAGGTCGCCGATAACGCAAAGATAAAACTATCGGTTCAAAACCGAGTGTTCGATCCATCCGCGGCCGGACGTCGTAGTGGAGAAAACCTGTCGGATTTCACCCTCATCGAAACGCTTTCTGAGTTGGAACGACCCGCCGGTCAGCTCGACTTGAAGCTTTCTCAGGACGTGGGATTTGGTGGAAAAGAGGCTGCAATCCGCATTGGGGAGGGAGCAGAGCTAGAGACCATCGCGGGTGGCAAGCTCACCCTCACTTCCGATGGCAACATCCTCGTTAATGGTCGACTCACAGCCAAAGCCGGTGAGATCGCGATGACTGTCTCGCCGCCAACCGTCACGGATCTCGGCTTTCTTCCAAGCCAGGGCATCTGGCTGGGAAGTTCTGCTCAATTGGATGTCAGCGGAACCAGTCAGACCTATCAGAACCGTTCTCAGAATACCGTCGGTGAAATTCTGGATGGTGGAAGAATCACTCTCCATGCTGATCGCGGATTCATCGAAACCAGTCAGGGTTCGGTCATGAATGTTGCCGGTACCGCCGACTATTTGACTGTTCCTAAAGGGCAAAGCAACCTGAGCCCTGTCAGTGGAGACAAACTGTTGGTCGCCTCCAATGGGGGGAGCATTGAACTCAGATCAGCCGAGGGTATGAACATACTGGGCAGTATGGAAGCCAGGGGCGGCGGGGTAGGCGCACAAGGCGGCACGCTGCAAGTGGAAATGAATCCCTACACTCGAAAAGAACCCGGCCAGATCGTCCCCGGACAATTACCTTTCCCCACAGTCCCAAATGTGATTTCAATTTCCGCCAATGGATCTGGCGGATCCATGGTTAAGCAGGGGGAGGATATCCCCGAAGAGAATTACGGCCACAGCTATCTTGCTGCCAACGAACTCGGACGTAGTGGTTTCTCTGAACTCAACTTCAAGACACCTGATCGCATTGAATTCAACAGTGCGGTTGATTTGGCGGCCAACCGAAGCATTACCCTTGATGCCTCCATCATCAGCTGGAATCCAATAGAAACAAACGGCGGGGAGGTCACGGTCAATGCACCGTATGTTGCATTGGGTTCATCCCAGACCCGGCCGGGGAGTATCCGCCCGAGCTCAGGTGATGGCACGCTCAATGTGGCGGGTGGTCTCATAGATCTGGTGGGCACCTCGGCCACGCAGGGATTCAGCAACATCAGATTGGAAAGTCAGGGTGACATTCGTCTTGTAGGGGTTCGCACCCAACAACAACAACGAGACTTTCTGGGTGAGTTCCTGACGAGTGGCGACATGACGCTTTCGGCCAGCCAACTCTATCCCACGACCCTCTCCGATTTTCGAATCGCCGTTCAGGGAAATGAAGCTGGTCAGTTAACCGTGGAACAGACCGGTCCAGCGAACAAGGCCCCTTTGCTTTCGGCGGGCGGAAAATTGACGCTAGAGGCTCCAAACATTACACAGTCCGGAACCATTAGGGCCCCGCTGGGTGAGATCACACTGAAGGCTCGGGACACGCTGACGTTAACCGATGGCAGTATCACTTCTAACTCGGCGGCGGGCAGTTTAATCCCGTTTGGTAAGGTTCAGGGCGGGCTGGATTGGATCCTCCCCCTGGGACAACAGACTTTGATCTATGAGAAGCCACCCGAAAAACGTCTGACGCTCAATGGGGACAAGGTTACGCTTGCAACTGGGGCGGAAATCGATACACGAGGGGGCGGTGATTTGATCGCCTATGAGTTCATCCCGGGACTGGGTGGTTCCTACGATGTACTGGATCCTTCAAGCCAAGGCTATCAGGGATCTTTTGCCGTCATGCCCGCATACCAGAATAAGGCCGCGCCGGTCGATCCCCTGGAATTGCCGGGCAGTGGCCTGAACGTGGGCGATAGCATCTATCTTGCCGGTGGGGGCGGACTTGCTGCAGGGAATTATGTGCTGTTACCTGCCCACTATGCCCTATTGCCGGGGGCATTTCTGGTAACGCCCAAGGCAGGATCGACCGACCTGTTGCCGGGCAGAAAGCTGGGTACTGCCAATGGCGGCGCGGTCGTGGCGGGCTATCGGACAGTCGCGAATACCGACCTACGTGATCCACGCTGGAGCGGTTTCGTGGTTGAGCGCGGCAATCTGGTTCGCAAGCGATCCGAGTTTTCACAGTACACAGCAAATGCTTTCTACAGCAAGAAAGCCAGCGAAACAGAGACCCCCATACCCTATTTACCGCGTGACGCAGGGGCTATGGTGCTTGCCGCTAAAACCGGACTGAACCTGGATGGGTTCATCAATGCTGGCGCCACTGCGGATGGCCGAGGGGGCCGGCTGGACATCACCGCTGACAATATCGCCGTAGTCGGGCAACTGGCTTCAGCGGCGGTGGATGGCATGGTCGCGCTGTCAGCTGACAAATTGAACAGCCTGAATGTTGCCAGTATTTTGATTGGGGGCATTCGAGCAAGCAGTGATACAGGTACGAAATTTGATGTCCAGACCAATAACATCCGTCTCATGGATGGAGCACATCTAAAGGGTCGAGAAGTGCTGCTCGCAGCCAAGAATGAAGTGGCGCTTGAAAGTGGCTCTTCATTATCCAAGGACGGTGCATCTGCTAACCAAACTCAGCAAAAACCGATCTATGAACTGAACGGGGACGCGGCATTTGTGAGGGTCAGCACAGGGGAACAAGCTTCGTTGCAACGCACCAATGTGCGAGGGAATGCCGGCTCAATCGTGCTGGCCACTGGCGCCAAAATCATCAGCGATGACGGGGCTATGATGCTGGACGCAACAGCAGAGAACTTGCTGGATGGGGAGTTGGTCATGAACGGCGGCTCCGTAGCCCTGGGTGCCAAGCGTATCAGCTTGGGCGAATTGAGCGATGGGGCAAGCGGTCTCCAGTTGGGACAAGGCCAGTTAGACGCCATCCAGGCCGACGAACTCGTTCTGAACAGCGGTTCGGATATCAGCCTGTTTGGCAGCCTAGACCTGAAGGCAAAAAATCTGACATTGCAATCGGGTGGGTTGTTCGGGTTTGCCAATGCAGACAAGACCGCCAAGCTCACCGCCGAAAATCTGACTATTGCAAATAACAACGATGCCTATACCAACAGGCAAGGCTATGGGACCGGGCAGATTGATATTCAGACCCAAAAACTGACTTTGGGCCAAGGCGACTATCAATTGGGAGGCTTCAGAACCGGACAGTTCAATATCAGCAACAGCCTGACCGGTGTCGAGGATGGCCAGCTTACCGCGCGCACCAACCTGGTCATCAAGACCCCCCGTATAACGGGAGAACGTGGCGCCAACACCCGCATTGACGCTACGGGCTATTCAGTCGATATCCTGGCAGATGGGAATGCCGCCGGATCCACGGTGGACGCTTTGGGTGCCCGGTTGGCGATCACCGCAGACAGCATCAAGCAGGGCAGTCAGATGCTCTTTCCATCGGGAAGTGTCAAGTTGAATGCCCTCAGTGGGGACTTGACCCTTGCCCAGGGAGCCGAAATTGATGTCTCGGGTCGTTTGGCCACGCTCGGCAAAAAATCTATTGAGACGGCTGGTGGTGGAATTCAATTACTGGCTGAGAACGGCAATATCGCGGTAGAAGGCGGCTCGATGCTGAAGCTGGGTGGCGCTGAAGGCGGCTCTCTCGAATTGACGGTGCCCAAGGGGCAGATCACCTTGGCGGGTGACTTGAATGCCAAGGGCACCCAAACCGGAGGACGCTTCATGCTTGATGCGGGAGACACCAACTCGGTTGGCAAACTGGGTGATCTCGGTGCGCGACTAAAGACAGCTGGCTTTACCGATCAGATCAGCTTGCGGGGTCGATCCGGTGATTGGGCACTGAATAACGGCGAGAATCTTGATGCGCGCAACATCGCCATAATTGCCGATCAAGGCGCCATTCAAATGGCCGGACAAATCACCGCTCAGGGGAAGGATGCCCAAGTTAGGCTGAATGCGGCCGATGCACTGCGCTTCGCCAACTCCAGTCGCCTCACGGTGCAGGGGACATCCACACAGGGGGGCTTGCTGCTAGCCAGCGCGGTGGATACCGACGGTGATGGTCAAGGCGGCATCACGGTGGAGAGTGGGGCCCAACTGAATGTCGGCAACACGTCTGGCGAGGCCACTGGAGAAGTGCGCTTCCGAACTGACCGGAATGGCCAAGATGTGGCCTTTGCGGGCGACATAGCCGGTGCCGTCCAGGGGTCTGGCAACACCACCCTGGAGGCCGTCAAGACTTATGACAAAAATGGAGTCATCAGCGAACAGGACATCACCACCTGGAAAAGTGAGACCGACAGTTTCATGGCGAATGCCGACTCTATCGAAGGGCGGCTGGGTCTTCCGGGCGGCTTGTTGGCCGGTCTGGACATCCGCAGCAAGGGTGACCTGACAATCGATGCCGCTGGGTGGAATCTGGTCGACTGGCGCTATGGTGGGCGTGCAGGGGAGCTGTCGCTGACGGCGCTGGGCAACATCAACATCAAGGGCAATCTGTCCGACGGCTTCAAGGATGATGCCAATGGCATTGATTTGTCAGCCGTTGGCGGGACGTCCATCGCGGTCAAGGATAAGTTGCAAACGGGTCAATCCTGGGGCTTTCATCTCGATGCGGGCAAAAACGTCACTGTAGCGGCCAACAGCCTGATTCGCACAGGGACCGGCAACATTGATATCACCGCGGGTGAAGATTTTGTCCTGACCAATGCCAGCTCGGCGGTCTATACCGCGGGTCGTGCGGACAATAATCGTTATGGCAGTTTCAATAATGCGTTTGTCGCCAATAACTTCCTCGGTGAATACCCGGTCGATGGCGGCGACATCAATATCACAGCGGGCCGGGATGTGATCGGGGCAAGGACCGGGCAATTGTTCGATGGCTGGATGACGCGAACAGGTAACTGGACACAAAACAACGATCACACCGGTGAGACACCGACCGCCTGGGCTATCAATATTGGTGGACCAGAAGGATCGACCCGGCCGTTTGGCAGCTTCAACCAGAATATCGGCGCACTGGGTGGCGGAAATATTGTGGTGAATGCAGGTCGTGATGTGACGGATTTGTCGGCCATCATCGCCACGACCGGCAAGCAGGTGGGTGAGTTGGCCAACCCCGGCGACCCCACAAACAACAACTTCAACACTAACGTGGTGCAGGTGCTCGGTGGTGGCGATCTGGAGGTCAATGCTGGTGGCGATGTGCTTGGTGGAACCTTCTACACCGGCCGTGGTACTGCCAATATTCGTGCCGCCGGTTCCATCAAAACTTCCGAAACTGGCGACAATCTCGGACCCGTTTTGGCACTGGGTGATTCACAATTCAACCTGCGCGCGGGTGATGACATCGAGTTGGCGGCGGCCATCAACCCAACGGTGATCAATGATGCGCGCAGCCGAAACTACTTCTTCACTTATACGGGGGACAGTCGCGTTTCATTGCAGGCTTTAGCCGGCAATGTCACCTTGGCCAACCAGACGGTTGAGTTGATCGACTCTCTTAACGCGCTCAGGCCGTTCAATAACCAATTACGCTTCCCCGGCGTTTCACAGGAAGCCCTGTCGGTATATCCCGCAGGCTTCCAGGCTGTGGCTCTTCAGGGCGATGTCATTTTTGGCAACTCGTTCGTTACTTATCCGGGGGCCAAAAGCGAATTCACCGTGCTGGCCGGTGGAAACATCACGACACGACTGACCGGTAACAATGTCAACGTCACCCTTTCGGATGCAGATGCCAGCCTGTTGCCTGGCATTGCTAACCCGGCCAGCAGCTGGGAGGATGCCAATCAGCGCCTGCAGCCCTTCGGTAATTCGAATCTGATCCATGCCAAAACGCCTGTTCATAAAGGTGATCCCGAACCGGCATTGATTTACGCCAAAGGTGATATTCGCTCAAATGATGCCTTGTTGTTCTCCCTTTCAAAGGCCGCCAATGTGGAGGCGGGGCGAGACATCAAGGATGTGAGCTTCCAACTGCAACATTCGGACTATGCACTGACCAACATCTCGGCGGGTCGGGACATCCAGTTCACCACACCGCGCAATGAGCAAGGGAATCTGGTGAACCTGACACGAGAAATTCGTGTGGCAGGGCCTGGTGAACTCTGGCTGACCGCCGGGCGAACGTTGGATCTAGGGGCATCCGCTGGGGCCTACACGATAGGCAATACCAACAATAGTGCGCTCGCAGAACGAGGTGCCTCCATATCGGTGCAGGCCGGTGTCGCGAAAGGGGCAGACTGGGCGGGATTTGCCAAGGTGTATGACCCCACATCGAGCACCTACGCGGCTCTATTAACCACCTACATGAGTGAGCGAACGGGTGAAACGCTTACCCCAGCCGATGCTGCTGCGGCCTATGAAACACTTCCTGAAGAACAGCAACATGAGTTTCTACTAAAGATCCTGTTTCAAGAAATCCAGGCTGCTGCAACACTTGCAGCCAAGAACGGCAGAGCTTCTGATTACAGCGGTGGTTACGCCGCCATTGACGCCCTCTATCCCGGTGCGGGGAAGGACAACAATTATGCGGGTGACCTCAAGTTGTTCTTTAGCCGGATCCATACAGTGGATGGCGGCGACATCAACATGATGGTACCGGGCGGATTGGTGAATGCCGGTCTCGCGGTCGCCTTTGCCGGTGCCAAGCCAGCCAGTGAGCTGGGCATCGTTGCCCAGCGCGAAGGCAACATTAACGGCTTTGTTAACGATAACTTCATGGTTAACCAGTCCCGTGTATTCGCGCTGGATGGCGGCAACATCACGCTCTGGTCGTCCAATGGCAACATCGATGCCGGCCGTGGTTCCAAGGCATCGCTTGCCGTTCCCCCACCCATCATCACCTTTGATGAACAGGGCAACCTGAAGGTTGAGGTACCGCCGGCGGTATCCGGCAGCGGTATCCGGACTGCCGCCAGTACGGTCACCCGACCCGGTGATGTCACGTTGGCGGCACCACGTGGTGTGGTTGATGCGGGCGAAGCCGGTATCGGCGGATCCAACATCACCATCGCGGCCACCGCCGTTCTGGGGGCCAGCAATATTGACGTGGGCGGCAGCTCAACGGGTGTACCCAGTACCAGTGTCTCGGTTCCCGTCGCCTCCCCTGGCGCAGCATCCGCAGCCGCCTCGGCTTCTAATCAAGCCACCCAGACTGCCGAATCCGCTGTCAACAATGACACCAATCAGGCCATGGAAAAGAACGCATTGGCTGAAAACGCATCAAGCTTTACCCCTCTGCAAGTGGATATCCTTGGTTTTGGTGAATGTGCTGTGGTCGATATCAAGGAAGGCAAGCCGGGCTGTGTCTAATGTCTTCATGAGAAAAGCGTGAGGGATAAGCCCCCTGGTTGAAATCAGATTGAGTTCAACCTTCTTATCCCGACTCATCGGGTTTTTCGAGGATATCAATGGGGACGATGGCGTCGTGGCATCGTCCCGCTTCCGGGAACGTCGAAACACCGTTCGTTAATGCCCTTGGCCTCGTCAGATGAGCCTCCGAGGGGCCTGGCCTGAGGGACGCCAGGGGGCTCGACATGTACGGATATCTGACTGTCGACCGTAACATAGGCTGGCCGGCTTATTCATAAATATGTCACCACAAATTAACAATTAATTCATCATCAAGTCATAAGACTCGGCAATAATTCAACGTTCCTAATACCACCAATCAGGAACTTAAAATGTGCCGTACTCTTATTACTGTGGCCATTGCGGCCACCTTCCACGTCCCCGCAGGAATGGCTGCAGGAAATATGTTTGGGGGATACACCGGGGGCTTTAAGTCCATAGAATTCACCTCTACCGATATCAACGGACTATCGGATCAGGAACGTGCTTCCACCTATACCAAGTCACGTGCCATTGTGACTTATGCCAATGGACAGACCGAGACTTTTCCGCTGTCCTTTGTCAATCTTTTCAACAATACCGATACCGATAAAACCCGCGATGGATCGGCCGCGGCCGCAATCCACGACAAGAATGGCACACCACTTGTTGATAGCAATGGAAAGCCCTTCATTCCACAAACTCCTGATGCAAATTCCCTGATCAGAGTGGGTAACAAGCCCTATCTGGTGACGCAATGGGAATATGAGAACAATGACAGTGCCGGCATCAATTGGTACGGCAAACTGCCCATGACCATGACCTTGGCCAGCCTCAATCAAACCCGAGCTGACGGAGAACTCTCTGTGAAGTCAATCAGCCAGGTGGACTTCTCAAAAGTCGATGGCCTGTGGATTCCCTGCGGGGGCAGTCTCTCCCCGTGGAATACCCACCTGGGTTCTGAGGAGTATGAACCGGATGCCCGCTGCGAAGTAGATGCAGATTACGCAAAAAGCGCAGCCTGCACGGGATTGGAATACACCGCTCGCATGGACGCCTTCCGGGTCCTTTATGGAGCCCCCAACGCCTCTCCCTATGACTACGGCAGGGTACCGGAAGTCAGGGTTACCCTGAATGGGAAATCTGCTGTCGAAAAGTGGTACACCCTAGGTCGCATTTCACGCGAAAAAGTGCAATTCATGGGTGATTCGCGAACGGCGATTCAAGGCGATGACGGCACCTACACGATGCTAAGCATGTTTGTGGCCGACAAAGCGAGGAATCTTTCCAAGGGCACCCTCTATGCCGCCAAATGGAATCAGATTTCTCCCGATGGCACCGACGGCGGCAGCGCCAATCTGAGCTGGATCAAGCTGGGACATGCCCGGAATGATCAGATCAAGGCAGCCGTGAAGGCCGGCGTCAGTTTTAACGACTTGTTTGATGTCAGCACCACTGGCGGGGCCACCCCGGTAGCTGGCTTTACCCGCATCAAGCACGGGCATGAAGTCGCCACCGTGGAAGATCTGCGCCTCAAGCAAGGTAACTTCAATGGGGTACCGATTGCCACCCTCGCTGCCTTCCTGGAAACCCGCCGTTATGCGGCGATGCTGGGCGCTACCGTTGAGTTCGAGAAATTTGAGGGGGTTGCCTACAACGCCAAGGATAACAAGGCCTATGTGGCCATGGCACGTATGTCCAACGGGATGGAAAACAAGTCCTCCGATACAGCTAACGATATCCGCATAAAGAAAAATAGTTCGGGTGCCGTATACGAATTGGGGCTTTCATCAGTTGCTCCGAAAGATACCAAGGGCGAGCCAATCAAAAGCCGGTTTGTACCAGTGACCATGTCGGCGCTGGTTGTGGGTGAAGATCTGAAAGCCCAGGACAAGGAAGGCAACAAGTCGGTGCTGGACAAAATCGCCAGCCCGGACAATGTCTGGTACGCGGAAAAAATGCGCGTTCTCTTCATAGGTGAAGATACCAGCAACCATGTCAATAACTACCTCTGGGCCTACCATGTCGATACCGGCAAGTTGTCCAGAATCCTGTCCCTGCCCATGGGTGCGGAATCGACAGGGTTGCAGGTGGTGGAAAACATGTCTGGTTACAGCTATATCATGAGTAATTACCAGCATGCCGGGGACAAGAATAGCACCCTGGAACCAACCTACAGCAATATCCTAAAGTATATCGATCCAAACAAAGCCGAGGTGGGCTACCTCGGTGGCTTACCGGCCTTTAAATAAGGCGCCATGCTGAAAAGGGTAGCGGCCCAGCGCCGCTACCCTTTTTTTGTTCAGCCCACCGATATTTTCTTGCTCAACGAGCATATGAGAAAAATAGACCCCCGCGTTATGTGCTCATGCGCAGGACAACATTTTTTGTAACGCTTTTGTAATCTTCCTGTCATTTTTCATACATCTAGCCGTCACAAACGGTGGATATACTCTTGCTCTCTTTCGTGACCCAATGATGAGAGTTTATGAGGACATTCATGCGCTGGCTATGGATACTGGCTTTTCTTGTACCGGCTTCCTCCCATGCCTGGTGGAACGATGACTGGAATTCACGGAAGGAGATCACCGTCGATACCGGCATGACGGGCGCCGATCTCAAGGAGCCATTGACTGACTTTCCCGTGCTGGTCCGGCTCCATACAGGCAACTTCAGCTACTTCAGTGAATTGGCCGAGGGCGGAAAGGATATCCGCTTCATGAAGGATGACAAGACACCGCTCAAGTTTCAGGTCGAGAAATTCGATGCCATCAACGAGGTGGCCCTGCTCTGGGTGAAACTCCCGCAACTTCAGCCCGGTATGACCGCGGACAAATTCAGCCTGTATTACGGCAACGAAGATGCACCTCCCCCCGAGAGTGGTCAGGGTGTTTTCGATGCCAGCATGGCGCTGGTCTACCACTTCGATGAAAAGGATCCTGTTCCGCAGGATGCCACCGCCAACAACAATCATGCGGCCTCCGCAAACACGGCCCCCGATCCGGCCGGCTGGATCGGAACAGCCGCCCGCTTCGATGGCAAAAGTGTCATAACGGTCAATGCAGCCCCTTCACTGGCACTGCAACCCGCCAATGGTTTGACCTTCAGTGCGTGGATCAAGCCAGAGCAGCCGATTTCCGAAACACATATATTCAAGGCTGCGGATGCTCAATCCTCCCTGGAATTAGTGATGACGCCGAGCGGGTTGGTTGCTCGATACACAGCGGCCGGCACGAAAAGCGAAACCCCCCCAGCCGCCTTGCCGGTAGCGGATCAGTGGCACCATGCGGGGTTGGTACTGCGTGCCAACAAACTCGAACTGTTTGTCGATGGCAATAACGTATCTGAAGTGCCCATTGCACTCATGGCCATGAATCCCGCTATTAATCTGGGTGGCGATGGTTCCGGCAGCTTTTTCAATGGTTTGATCGACGAAGTACAGGTCTCCACAATTGCTCGTTCTGTGGATTGGCTGAAACTATCAGCACGCAGCCAAAGCCCCGACTTCACGGTAGTGACCCTGGGCGGGGACGAGGGACAGGACTCAGGCGGTGACAGCTCATTTGGGGTCATCATCCAAAACGTCACCATCGACGGCTGGGTGGTCATTGGGCTGACCGGCATCATGTTTGTGATGGCCATGGTAGTCATGACTATCAAGATCATCGTCCTACGTCGGGTACGAAAGGATAACAAGGCGTTCCTTGCCGCTTACGAAACACTCTCGGCCGACAGTGATATTGCCTCACTGGATCACGAGGAGACCGAAGAGGAAAAGGCTGTCGCCGACTCTGAACTCCTGACCGCCATCGCGGGCGACCATGAGCATTATCAAAG
>DIVI01000073.1 GCA_002423305.1 Methylococcus sp. UBA6136
GGGCGTGCCCTGAGCGGAGTCGAAGGGAACGCCGGACGCGCCACCGAATCACCTCACGGCCACACTCAACACCAGCCCGACACGGAACATCAAGCTAACAGGAAACCGGCCAAAATGGAGAAGCCTCATGGATGCTGAAATGAAAACCTTCTGGCTTGTAACGTCGTGGGAGATCGAGCACCGTCCGCCCCGGGAGATTCTGGCGCGGTTGCGGGACTTGGAGTCGGAGATACAGGCGGGGATGGATGAACTGGAGGGGATCTGAAATGAACTTGTGGCGCGAAGTCACGTTGGGGGAAGCGTGTGAACTCTACCAACCCCAGACAATTTCAACTGCGCAGCTTGTCGAGGATGGTCCTTATGAAGTGTTTGGAGCAAACGGCGTAATTGGGCGCTATGACAAATTCAACCATGAGAAACCACAACTCTTGGTTACTTGCCGTGGAGCAACATGCGGAACGGTAAATAAATCAAGCCCTAAGGCTTGGATCAACGGCAATGCAATGGTTGTTCGCCCTAAATCGGACAACATAGACCTTGGTTATCTAGAACACCTTTTGAGAGGGGGGATCGATCTTTCGTCTGCTATCACTGGCGCAGCTCAACCCCAAATAACTAGGCAATCATTAGCCCCAATCAAGACAAGATTCCCACCCCTCCCCGAACAACGCCGCATCGCCGCCATCCTCGACCAAGCCGATGCCCTCCGAGCCAAGCGCCGGGAAGCCTTGGCGGAACTCGACCAGCTCACGCAGTCGATTTTTAACGAGATGTTTACTCGGGGGCTCGATGGGCCAGTTGTGGATGTAGCCCAAGAGCGTTATGGCATTCCGCAAGATTGGTCTTGGGAGTTGCTGACTGATGTTGCCCGCCTCGCAACTGGTCATACTCCTGACCGTGAGCGTGAGGAGTATTGGAATGGTGAGGTTCCATGGATAAGTTTGACCGATATACGGGGGCTTGACGGGTCCATCGCGACAAAGACGCTACAGTGTGTGACCCAACAAGGCCTAGACAACTCTTCGGCCGTTCGATTACCAAAGGGCACTGTATGCTTATCTCGAACGGCGTCCGTAGGATTTGTGACAATTATGGGGCGTGATATGTCAACGTCTCAAGACTTTGTGAACTGGGTATGTGGGGCAAGAATTACTCCAACATATTTAATGTTGGCGCTTTTATCAGCTCGCCACCGTTTGCGCGCTCTTAGCTCAGGCTCAACGCATCGAACTATATACATGCGGGTCGTAGAAAAATTCAAAGTGTTGGTCCCGCCAATCCGTCTTCAGCAGGAATTCACAGAAAATATCAATGATCTGACAAGCCACAAATTGACCAATACTAAGTCACTGAGCGAAATGGATTCCCTCTTTGCCTCCCTCCAACACCGCGCCTTCCGGGGTGAGCTGTAAACTCCCTCTACCCACCGTTTCAGGAGTCCACCATGGGTTACGCCGAACTGATCGAAACGCTCCAACAACTACCCGAAGACAAGCAGGCCGAGGTGCTGGATTTTGCCCAATTTCTGGCGCAAAAGGCCAAAAAGGATGAGCCCCAAGTCAGGACACTCGCTCAATCTTCCATGGCCCGTTGGATCAATAACCCCCTGGGGGTTGACGACTTCAAACCCTTGAGCAGGGAGGAGGCCAATGCCCGTTAAGGTGTTTGTCGATACCAATATCTGGCTCTATGCTTTGGTTCCAAAGGAAAGTGACGCAAAACATCAGGAGGCAGCCGAGTTTGTTCTAGCCCTCGACCGACCCTTGGTCAACTCGCAGGTAATACGGGAAACCAGCAGCAATCTCATCAAGAAAGCAGGGATTGCCGAGGCGCGTCTGCGCGAAATGATTGTGGACTGGTATCGTGACTGTGAGATTCATCCAACGAACTTGTCACAACATCTCCTGGCTTCCGGATTGAGGGAGCGCCATTCATTCAGCTACTGGGACAGTCTGATCGTGGCGGCGGCGCTGGATGCCGGTTGTGTCACGCTTTACAGCGAGGACATGCAGCATGGCCAAGTGATTGATGGCCGCCTGACCCTCATCAACCCTTTCCTATCTTCCTGACATGCGCTCGCCCGCCGCCCGCTCGGCACAGCCGGATCAGGGCCATTCGTCGCCTTGGAGCGGCGGGGCATCCGGGCTGGCGGCCAGCCAGGCATCGAAGGCGATGGGTTCACCCCGGGCCTGGCGTTCACGGAAGTAGGCTTCGGTCTTGAGAGCGGAGACTTTTTCGGCGATCGCGGCCACGAAAAACTGGTTCATGGACACGTGCTCCTCCTCCGCCACTTTGCGGGCATATTCGAACAGTGACTCAGGGACGCGCAAGGCATAGTTGGCCATTAGACTGGCTCCTGTTGCAGGCGGCGCAAAAAGGCGCCGGGTGGGATGACGGCCAGCCGTAAATGGCTGGCTGGAGAAAAGTCGTCGATATTCAGGGTAATCAACGCATCGGCCCGGCCGTTGAGCGCGGATTCCAGCACCCTTTCGTCGGCAGGGTCGCGGAGCACGATCGCCATCGACCGGCAGACGTTATTTGTATAACGTTAACATCCAAATCCACCACACCACGGCAGGAGAGCATCATGGAACACATCATAGCCGCCGGCGATTTCCAGGCGAAGTGCCTGCAAATGCTGGATGAAGTCGCCGAGCAGCGTGAACCTTTGCTGATCACCAAACAGGGAAAGCCAGTGGCCAGGCTGATCCCGGTGTCGTCCGAACATCCCTTGTTCGGTGCGATGGCCGGCAGCGTAGTGAGCGAGACCGATATTTTGGCCCCGATTGATATCGATTGGGCCGCTCAGTCGTGAGCCTCGCCCTGCTGGATAGTATGGCTTCTGAGTAGCCCATGACCCACTTCACCTACCTCGAAGCCGAGTGGCCNNGTCGATCTTCTATGCCCGCCGCACGTTGGAACTGGCGGTGGCGTGGCTCTACAAGTTCGACCGCAGCCTGCGCCTGCCCTATCAGGACAACCTCAGCGCCCTGATCCATGAGCCGACCTTCCGCAGCGTGGTCGGCGATGCGCTGTTCACCAAGGCCAAGCTGATCAAAGACCTCGGCAATCTGGCGGTGCACGGCACCCGTCCGGTGTCGGTCAACGATGCGGTGGTGGCTACGCGGGAGCTGTTCCACTTCTGCTACTGGCTGGCCCGCAACTACGGCCAGCGGTCGCGGCCCGATCCTGACCTGCGCTTCTCGGCGGACCAGTTGCCCAAAGCTGCCCAGCCCAAGGTGCCGGTGGAGCAACTGCGGGCGCTGGAAACCCAACTCCACGAGAAGGACGAGAAGCTATCCGAGCTACTCAGCACTCAGGCCGCGCTGGACGAGGAACTGCAGCGCCTGCGGGCCGAGGTCGCCGCCGCCAAGCAGGCCAACACTGCACAGCCGGACACCCACGACTATTCCGAGGCCGAGACCCGCGACTACTTCATCGACCTGCTGTTGAAGGAAGCCGGGTGGAAGTTGGACCCACAGAAGAATCTGGAGGTCGAGGTCACCGGCATGCCGGCTTCGACTCCGCTCAGCCACCGGGATGATGAACCTAACCGCACCCTGAGCGGAGCCGAAGGAAGCGGACGCAAGGGCTATGTCGATTACGTCGAGTGGGCCGACGACGCCAAGCCCTTGGCGCTGTGCGAGGCTAAGCACACCAAGCGCAGTCCGATGGTCGGGCAGCAGCAGGGCAAACTGTACGCCGATTGCCTGGAGGCGATGTGCGGGCAGCGCCCGGTGATCTTTCTCTCCAATGGATATCAGCACTGGTTGTGGGATGACCTCAGCCATCCACCCCGTGCCGTGCAGGGCTTCTACAAGCGTGATGAGCTGGAACTGCTGATCCAGCGCCGGACCAGTCGCAAGCCGCTGGCAGTGGCGACCATCAATGAGAATATCGCCGGGCGTTACTATCAGACGCGCGCCATCCGCCGGGTGGCCGAATCCTTTGAACGCGATCATTTGCGCAAGTCGCTGCTGGTAATGGCGACGGGATCGGGCAAGACGCGGACGGTCATCGCACTCTGCGACCTGCTGATGCGCTGCAACTGGGCCAAGCGCATCCTGTTTCTGGCCGACCGTAAGGCACTGGTGCGGCAGGCGGTCAACGCCTTCAAGCAGCATCTGCCGGATGCCTCGCCGGTGAATCTGGTCACCGACAAGCACGGTCATGGACGGGTGTTCGTCTCCACCTACCAGACCATGATGGGCTTGATCGACGCCGAGAAAGGTGACGAGCGGCTGTTCGGCGTCGGTCACTTCGACCTGATCGTCATCGACGAGGCGCACCGCTCGGTCTATCAGAAGTTCCGCGCCATCTTCGACTATTTCGATGCCCGGCTGGTGGGGCTGACGGCCACGCCCAAGGATGAGATCGACAAGAACACCTACAGCCTGTTCGATCTGGAGTCCGGCGTGCCGACCGATGTGTACGGGCTGGACGAAGCAGTGGCCGATGGCTATCTGGTGCCGCCGGTCGCCATTTCCGTGCCGCTCAAGTTCCAGCGGCAGGGCATCCGATACGACGATCTGTCCGATGAGGAGAAGGAACAGTGGGACGCGCTGGAATGGAACGAGGACGGCACCACGCCAACCGAGGTCGACGCCGCCGCGCTGAACCAGTGGTTGTTCAACACCAACACGGTGGACAAGGTGCTGGCCCATGTCATGACCAATGGGCTGAAGGTCGCGGGTGGCGACACGCTGGGCAAGACCATCATTTTCGCCAAGAATCAGGCCCACGCCGAGTTCATCGCCGAGCGCTTCGACAAGAACTACCCGCAGTACAAGGGCCACTTCGCCCGCGTCATCACCCACAAGACCGAGTACAGCGACTCGCTGATCGACGACTTCTCCAACCCCAACAAGCTGCCGCAGATCGCCATCTCGGTGGACATGCTGGATACCGGCATCGACGTACCCGAGGTGGTCAATCTGGTGTTCTTCAAGCCGGTACGCTCGAAGACAAAGTTCTGGCAGATGATCGGACGCGGCACCCGGCTGTGCTTCGACTTGTTTGGTCCCGGCCAGCACAAGACCGAGTTCTACGTGTTCGACTACTGCCAGAATCTGGAGTATTTCAGCCAGCCGGGCGCCGGGGCAGAAGGGTCGCTGACTGAATCGCTCAGCACACGGCTGTTCAAGGCGCGACTGGACCTGATCCAGTCGCTGGATGTGCTGAATCCGGTGGCCAATCTGCAGGACGTGACCACGCCCGCGCCCGGCACCGAGCCGCATCTGCGCGGTGAGATTGCCCAACTGCTGCGCGATCGGGTCGCGGGGATGAATGTCCACAACTTCGTGGTGCGGCCCCGACGGCAGTCGGTCGAGAAGTTCGCCAGGGCCGAGGCGTGGCAGGCCCTCTCGGCGGATGATTTCAGTGAGCTGGCCGAGAAGGTGGCCGATTTGCCGACCGAGCTGATCGACAGCGACGAGGACGCCAAGCGCTTCGACCTCTTGATGCTGCGCACCCAGCTGGCGGTGCTGAAGGCGACCCCCGACTTCAACGCCTTGAAGGAGCGCATCCAGCAGATTGCCGCGTTACTGGAGGAGCAGTCCAACATCCCGGCCATCAAGGCCCATCTCGTGCTGATACAGAACCTGATGACCGAGGAATGGTGGGAAGGCGTCACCACGCCGATGCTGGAGACGGTGCGCAAGCAGCTGCGGGCGCTGATCAGGCTGATTCCCAAGGGGCAGAAGATCGTGGTCTACACCGACTTTGAGGACGAGCTGATCGACGATCCGACGATTATCGCCCTGCCCGATGTGACGGTCGGGCTCGACATGGCCAAGTTCAAGGACAAGGCCCGGCAGTATTTGCTGCAGCACGAGGACCACCTGTCGCTGCAGCGGCTGCGGCGTAGTCAACCGCTGACGCCGATGGACTTGGCGTCACTGGAAACGATGCTGATCGAGGCCGGCGGCTCGAAGGAGCTGATCGGCAAGGCATCGGAACAGGCCCATGGGCTGGGTCTGTTCATCCGCTCGCTGATCGGACTGGAACGCGACGCGGTGATGCAGTTGTTCAACGAGTTCCTGACCGGCGGCAACCCCGGCGCCGATCAGATCGAGTTCGTCAAACTGATCGTCGATGAGCTGACCCGCACTGGCGCGATGGAACCCGGCAGGCTGTTCGAGTCTCCCTTTATCGATCTCAATGCACAGGGTCCGCTGGGCATCTTCCCGCAAGCGAAGGTGGCCAAGCTGGTCGAGACGCTGGAACTGATTCGGGAGCGGGCGGCGGCTTGATGCGATCCTATGATGGCCTGGTTTGAACAAATCTCCCACGGTGATTGAGTCATGGCGATACGGTTAGGCATTGATCTGGGTGGCACCAAGATCGAGCTTATTGCTCTGGATGCGGATGGTGCTGAAGTCTGTCGCCGTCGCGAGGCGACGCCACAGGGCGATTACTGGGGCACGCTGGAGACCATTCGCCAGCTGGTGTTGCGGGCGGAGCGTGAACGGGGGGAGACCGGCAGTGTCGGGATTGGCACGCCGGGGGCGGTTTCCCGGGCCACCGGGCGGCTGAAGAACTCGAATTCGGTGTGTCTGAACGGCCAGCCCTTGATCGAGGATCTCGAGCGGGTGCTGGGACGGCCCGTGCGCATGGCCAATGATGCGGACTGTTTTGCCTTGTCGGAAGCCAGTGATGGATCGGCGGCCGGGCGGCCGGTGGTCTTTGGCGTCATTCTCGGTACCGGCGTCGGTGGCGGCATCGTCGTCAAGGGTCGCCTGTTGCAGGGCCCCAATGCGATTGCCGGCGAGTGGGGCCATAACCCCTTGCCGTGGCCGCAAGCGGACGAGCTCCCCGGCCCCGAGTGCTATTGCGGCAAACGTGGCTGCATCGAGACGTTTCTGTCAGGTCCGGGTCTGGCGCGGGATTTTCTCCAGCAGTCGGGCCAATCGCTGACCGGGGTGGAGATACTGGCCAGGGCCGAGTCGGGGGATGCCGAGGCGGAGTTGGCTTTCCAGCGTTACGAGGATCGTCTGGCGCGCGGGCTGGCCCATGTCATCAATCTGCTGGACCCGGATGCCATTGTGCTCGGCGGTGGTTTGTCAAATTGCGACCGGCTTTATGAGGAAGTGCCCAAGCGCTGGGGTCGTTATATCTTCTCCGACCGGGTGGATACACTTTTGCTACCCCCGCGTCATGGCGATTCCAGCGGCGTGCGCGGTGCGGCGTGGTTGTGGGGATAGGGCGCAGGGCGCCCCGATGTTCAGGGCTTCGCGTCCGGAATGACTCGCTGGATGGTCACGTTGTAGTGAGCCTCCTGCCCCGGCGAGACGGGCTCGGTCAGTCCTTCGAAATCCCCAGGTGACGGAACCGGGCGACCGGACTTTGATACCCGAGCACCAATCACCAGCTGCTCGAACGCGGACAGGTTCATGCCCTGCATCATGGACATGGAGTCATCCAGGACGACTTCCAGCGGCAAGTCCTTGACCTGTTTTTTGACCACGGCGAGCGGCATGGGCGGTCCTTCGGCGGCCTTGGCGAAGATGAAAACGGTGTCCTCGGGGAGGGTTTTTTGCTTCAGCTCATCGGCCAGGGTGACTTTCACATGCAGGCGCTTGCCCGTTTCGGCGGCTTGCGGGGGAGGCGGGTTGCTGGTTGCGGCGGAATCCGCTTCCAGTTTGGCAATGAAGTCGGTAATTTCCAGCGCTTCCGGGCTACCTGGAGTGTACTCGGCCTGCAGTGTCTTCCAGTATTTCATCGCCTCGCCGATCTGATTCGACTGTGCGGCGGCCAGCCCTGCCAGCCAGAGCGCGGCCTTGTGCCTGGGGTCGGCGCTCAGGATTTCCTTGACGATTTCGAGGGGGCGACCTGCGAGATTGCCCTGGTTGGCCTCGGCCAGCGTCTCGGCCCAATAGCTTTTGAGTTCCAGATTGCCCGGTGACAGCTTGAGTGCAAACTCGAACGCCTTGGCCGCTTCCGCCGGACGCTGGGTGGCTTGCAGAGATCTTCCCAGCAGCACCCAGCCATCGAGATCGTTGGGATTTTGCTGCAGCCGCTGGGCCAGTCCGTCAATCGCCTCTTTGGCGTCGGCCATGGCTTTGGCCGGTGGATTCTCGAGCAGATCGGGCCGCCCCCACTGGGTGTAGGCCAGCCAGGCGGCCAGGGGCAGGAGAGCGAGCGCAACATAGACGGCGCCGAGGCCCGCCCGCTGTGGCCGATTTGTCGGTGTGTCGCCGGTCTCCAGATCGCCCAGCAGATTTCTTTCCGACTCCGCTGTTAGGCGGCTTAAATCTTCGGAGCTGGTCGCTTCCAGTGACAATTCCTGTTGTCGCTGTCGATGCAGCGCGAGATTGAGTCTGGCACGGCTGACTTTGTCAGCTCGCGGTTTGCCCAGCAACGCGGGAAGGAAAAACAGGTAGGCGAGCACCAGCATGAGTGCTGCGGTGATCCAGAACATGATCATGCGTTGTCCTTGTCTCCCAGACGCTGACGGAGGTGTTCGAGGCGCTGCCGTTCGCTGGCCGAGAGTGCGACGTCGGTTTCAGTGTTTCGGTGTCGCGCTTGAAACCAAAGAAACAGCCCGCCGCCGAGCAGGGCCAGAATGGGGCCCAGCCAGAGCAGGATCGTGATGGGTTTGACCGGCGGACGGTAGAGTACGAAGTCGCCATAGCGATCGGTCAGGAAGCGGATGGCTTCTTCCTCGCTCTGGCCGCTTTGGATGATGCCATAGACCTCGTCGCGCAGGTCCCGGGCAAGATCGGCGTCCGAGTCGGCCAGGGACTGGTTCTGACAAACCAGACAACGCAGTTCCTCGATCAATCGTTCGTAGCGGGTCTGTTTGTCCGCGTCATCGAACCGACGCACCTCGACTGCCAGAGTGGGGCCGGTGCCTAGTATCAGGAGGCATCCCAGTAACCAGGGCTTCATCATGGTTCACCCTGCAATTGCCTGACGAGCGGAAGAATGTCCTTTTCCAGGGCTTCCGGCGTGACCGGGCCGGTGTGCTTGTGCCGGATCAGGCCGGCCTTGTCGATGACGAAGGTTTCCGGCACCCCATACACACCCCAGTTGATGCCAACCCGACCATCCGCATCGAAGGCGCTGGCGGTATACGGGTTGCCGAACTGGGTCAGCCAGCCATTGGCAGCTTCGCGCTGGTCCTTGTAGTTGAGGCCGTAAATCGGCACGACATTTTGCCGAGCCAGTTGCAGCAGGACGGGATGTTCCTGCCGGCAGGATACACACCAGGAAGCCCATACGTTGACCAGCGCGACTTGCCCTTTGAAGTCGGCCGGGCTCAGGGATTGTGCGGCATCGGCCACCTGCGGCAGGTTAAAGGTCGGGGCCGGTTTGCCGATCAGGGGCGAGGGGACTTCGCGGGGGTCCAGTTTCAGGCCGATGGCCAGAAAGATGACCATGATGGCGAACACGGCAAGGGGAATCAAAAAGCGCATGGGAATTTCGGCCGGGTCAACAAGTGAGATGGGTATTGGGGGTGTGCGACAGGCTTCAGGCCTTCCGCATGTCTGCAGCGGCATGGGGTTCCGGGCTCTTCAATGATGCAAGCCGGTAGCGCCGGTCGCTGACCGAGCACAATCCGCCTGTCATCATCAGCAAACCGCCCAGCCAGATCCAGCGAATGAAGGGTTTGTAATAGACGCGCACGCTCCAAGCCGCGCCATCCATGGGTTCACCCAGTGCGACATAGAGATCGCGGGTGAGTCCTGGGTCGATCGCGGCCTCAGTCATGGTGTTGCGCTGAACCTTGTAGATGCGCTTTTGCGGATTCAGGCTGGCAATGGGTTTGCCATCGGACTCAACCATGAACGACCCTTCCTGAGCCCTGAAATTGGGCCCGACCACGTCGGTGACGCCCTTGAAGGTAAATGCGTAAGGGCCGAGCTGAACGGTGTCTTCCGGTGCCAGACGCACAATTTTCTCTTCGCTGTAGCTGCTCGAGAGCACAACACCCACCAGGAAAACGGCAATGCCGACATGCGCCAGCGTCATCCCGTAAACGCTCAGCGATTGCGAGCGGACACCGGCGAGGGCGGTCTCGCGCAGACGAATTCGATTCCAGAGTGAGAGGCCCGCGCTGCCGACCAGCCAGAACCCCATGCTCAGGCCCGCCAGCGTCTTGATGTCGCTCACGCTCCAGAAGAGACCTGTGGCGGCGACGCCTAGCAGCAGGCACAGCGGTGCTAGCCAGCGAAGTTGCTGGATCAGCTTCGGCACGCAAGCCTCCCGCCAGGCGAATAGCGGGGCGATACCGGCCAGCACCACCGCCGGTGCCATCAAGGGAGCGAAAACGCTGCTGAAATAGGGAGGGCCGACGGAGATTTTGCCCAGGTGCAGGGCGTCCAGCACCAGCGGGTAGAGCGTACCGAGCAGGATGCTCGCGGCGGCCGTGACTAGTAGCACATTGTTGACCAGCAGCAGGTTTTCACGCGAGATCAGCGTGTAGCGGGCGGTGTCCTTGATGGCGGGCGCCTTCAGCGCGTAAATCAGCAGCGAGCTGCCCACCACCACGGCCAGAAAAACCAGAATGAACAGTCCTCTCGCCGGGTCGGAGGCGAAGGCATGTACCGAGGTCAAGACGCCAGAGCGGACCAGGAAGGTGCCGAGCAGGCTGAGGGAAAAGGCAAAGATTGCCAACAGCACGGTCCAGGCCTTGAAGGCGCCGCGTTTTTCAGTCGCGGCGAGGGAATGCAGCAGCGCTGTTGCTACCAGCCAGGGCATGAACGAGGCATTCTCCACCGGGTCCCAGAACCACCAGCCGCCCCAGCCCAGTTCGTAGTAGGCCCACCAGGAGCCGAGCACGATGCCGAAGGTGAGAAAAATCCAGGCTACCAGTGTCCAGGGCCGCGACCAACGCGCCCAAGCGGAATCCAGCGAGCCGCCCAGCAGCGCGGCGATCGCGAAACTGAAGGCGACGCTCAGACCCACGTAACCCATGTAGAGCATGGGCGGATGGATGGTCATGCCAAAATCCTGCAACAGCGGATTGAGGTCCCCGCCATCGCTGGGCATCGGCACCAGTCGCTCGAAGGGGTTGGAGGTCAGCAGGATGAACAGCAGGATGCCGACGCTGATCAGGCCCATGACGCCCAGCACCCGGGCCAGAAACTCTTCCGACAGGCTGCCACTGAAGACGGTGACGGCGAAGGTCCATAGCCCGAGTATCACTGCCCACAACAGCATGGAGCCTTCATGGGCGCCCCAGGTAGCCGCAATCCGGTAGTAAAGCGGGAGATCGCTATTGGAGTGCTCGGCAACATAGCGCACTGAGAAATCGTTGACGATGAAGCTGTCGATCAGGCAGGCGAAGGCCACGGCCAGGAAGAAAAACTGGGCTCGTCCGGCGGCCCGTCCTACCGACATCCACACCGGCACGCCTTGTGCCGCCCCCGCCAGTGGGAAAGTCCCCTGCAGAATCGCCATCAGCAGGGCGACAATCAGCGCCAGGTGCCCGAGTTCCGAAGTCATCGTTGATAGTCCTTGTAAGTGGTGGGCATTTTTCCGCCTTGCTTGAGCGAGTCGGCCACCTCGGGCGGCATGTAGTTTTCGTCGTGCTTGGCGAGCACTTCACTGGCCTCGAAGATGCCCTGAGCGTTCATTTTGCCGATCGAGATGATGCCCTGACCTTCCCGGAAAAGGTCCGGCAGGATGCCGGTGTAGGTCACGGGAATGGTGGCCGCCCCATCGGTGACCGAAAAGCGCACCGCCAGGGTGTTAGGCTCCCGTTGAACGGTACCGGGTACCACCAGACCGCCGACCCGGAAGGGGTAGCCCTTGGGCGCTTCGCCTGCTGCTACCTGGGTGGGGGTGAAGAAATAGAGCAGATTTTTCTGGAACGCCGTCAGGGCAAAAAAGGCGGCGATACTCACTCCCAGCAGGATAAGCCCGACGACGAGCATGCGTTTGCGGCGAGGGGTCATCGCTTTTTCTCTCCTTGAGCCAGCAGGCGGGTGATCTTGCGAACCACTTCCTTACGGCGCTTCAGTGGCAGCACGAGATTGAGTGCCAGGATGAAGGCCATCAAGCCATAGGAGGTCCACACATAGAGGGCGTAACCGCCCATATCGAAAAATTCTGACCAGTTCATTGAGCAAGGTGTTTTGCGGAAATTCAGCTGATAGAAGAGTGGGGCGCATTCTAGCAGTCCACATAAAGTTCCGGACTTAGTTCACGGAAACCACGCCGTGGCAGGGTTTCATATGCGAGGCGGCCGAATCTGCCCACGCGATTTCAGGTCAGCGGATAAGTGTGCCAGGATCATTCACCGCCACCCGGGCCATTGTGGCAGTCGTAGCAGTTGAACTCATGACAGCCGAGGTTTATGTCAATGGAACATAAACCTAAACCAGACGGCATTTGATCACCTTCTATACGCTGCTGCTGACAACGGACATAACGCTCAGACAACTCCCCACGCTCGGCCTTTAACTGATCCTCTTTCATTACCGAGTTTGCCAATGAGACAAAGCTTGTTGGTGGATGGCGTTTTGAACGACAAATCACTTCAAGCTGTTCGCTGACAAGCTGACTGAAAAACTGCTTGGCAAACGCAATGGCCTGAGATTTACCCGAATCTTATCCAAAAACCCGCGGATTGCTGCTCTGATGACCCCTGATGTCCTGTTTCGTGACGATAGGCTTGGCGCACCTTTGAGCATCGGTTCAAGTCAGGTTTGATTTCGTCAATCGCTGCTTGAACGGGTGATGCCCGCGTCGCTTCTTTGATAGGCGGTGACAACCTTCCGAAAAGCCAGTAAAACTGGCTGGCGCCACGCCATATCGGTGCGGTGTCGGTGCATTCAGGAGGTAACCTCATGCAGATCAATTCAAATCTCCGGTTTCTCAATTTATTGGCCCTCTTCCTTTCGCAGGGGGTCCACTCGGCGCCCCGCTATGATCATGTGGTGGTCGTGGTTCTGGAAAACAGTGGATATAAGCAGGTGATCGGCTCTACGGATGCGCCATTCATCAATCAGCAACTGGTTAAGGGCGGGGTCTCGCTCAGCAATGCCTTTGGTGAGCAGCATCCCAGTCAGCCCAATTATTACTGGTTGTTTTCCGGCAGCAACCAGGGCATCACTACAGATGATCCCCCCTGGCCAAGTTCGGATCCGGGTCCGGTGTTCGATACGAACAACCTCTGGCTGGAACTGCGCAACCATCCGCCGTCGCCGAATTTCTTCTTTGGATATGTCGATTCGGGCTCGAAAAAGCCGGTCACCGATGTCTGGGTCGATACCGATACCTATGCGACCAAGCATGTGCCCTGGTTGGGATTTTCCAATATCTTCGACGGGAATCCAGCGGCGGTTACCCGAGACTTCGGGCTCCACTTTCCCAAGACGGCTGACGGTTTCAAACTACTGCCCACCGTCTCTTTCGTGATTCCGGCACTCAATCACGATATGCATAGCTATAACAAAAAGGGCGATTCTGTTGCCAATTACAAGGAAAGCCGCAAGGCGGTTCGAACCGGCGATGCCTGGTTGAGAAAAAATCTCTGGGGATATGCCAGGTGGGCCAAGACGCACAACAGTTTGCTGATCATCACCTTTGACGAGGATTCAACGGCCGATTGGCCGACGCCGGTCTCTCAGGGAGGGGGTGGAATCGACGGTGGCACCAATCCGGAGGGCATGACATCGCCCCTCCTTCAGTTTCAGCAGAGCGACGACACCAGCGGCCCCAATCAGATTCCCATGGTCTTTTATGGGGCTCACCTCAGCAAGAAAGGCCGATACGCCCTGCCGGACCGAGTTGGAGTCAATAACATCAATCTGTTGAGAACCATCGAATCGTTTTATCGGCTTGGCAAGAGTGGGGCTCAGTATCCGCTGGCATTGGCAAGTGGTATGGATGATGGACCCATATTTGAGATTTTCGACCATGCGTGTGTGATCTGTGATTGAGTGCTTGCCGGGCAGGGCTGGGAGGTTGGGTTCTGACAGGCTCGCTTGATCCCACTAAAATCCAGGGTGCTCATGTCGGGTGCCAATCCACGAGGGTGACCTTATGTATGACTCAAGTCAGAAAACTTCCGGAATGAGTGGGCGAACCTTTGTCTCGCTGGCCGGCGCTATCCTGATGGTGGTGCTTTTGAATGGCGGCATTGCGATTTTCGGTTTGTTCTATTCGGCGGAAAAGCAGGCCGAGGATCAGCATCGGCTGGATGCCATGTTTCACTCGGCCTATGGCGCGTCGCGTGCTGAAATCTTTTTCAAGCATCAGGTACAGGACTGGAAAAATATCCTGTTGCGTGGATCTTCCTCGCAAGAGTTCGAGCAATACCGTCAGTTTTTCGAGGGCAATGGACGTGATGTTGACGAGCATTTGCGTGCCCTGCTGACAATCACGACGCCTGAGCAGAAGACGGAGATTGAATCGTTGCTGGCCGAACATGGTCAGCTCGAGGCTAGCTATAGGGCGGCGTTGTCTTCAGTCGGCGACCACGTTACGTCTGCGCAGGCCGCTACCATTGACCAGGGTCTGCGTGGAGTAGATCGGCCCTTTACCGCCCGGCTCGATCAATTCACGGCCCGCATCCATGGGCAGCTTGAGACGCAGAGACACGATGCCCGCCAGGCCGATATTGCCCGCTATAAGGGGCTGAAGCAGCTGAATATGGCGATTACCGGGGTGGGTGCCCTGTTGGTGCTGGCCTTGTTGCTTGGTTTCCGCCCCCGGGGAGGGCGTTGATCCCGCGATGGAGATAGTTGCCGATCTGTTTTCCGGGCTGGGTCTCTTCTTTATCGGTATTCGGGGTATCGGCTCGCATATGAAGCAGATGACCGGGCGCCGCTTTCGCAGTTGGGTCGCCCGGGCGACTGGCAATAGCGTTGCTTCCGCCGTTATCGGTGTGATTGCCGGGATCGTCACGCAAAGTTCGAATGCTGTGACCTTCATTGTCGTGTCCCTGGTAACCAGCGGTATGGTGGGTATGCGGCGGGCCTTGCCGGTGCTGGCCTGGGCCAATGTCGGGACTTCGCTGCTGGTATTCCTGGCGACCCTCGATATTCACCTGGCCGTGTTTTATCTGTTGGGTGTAGTGGGGTTTTGCCACTATTTCGGCCTGAATGACAACGATCGCTATCGGCACCTGGTGGGCGCGCTGTTTGGTGTTGGCATGCTGTTTCTCGGGTTGTGGCTGATCAAGCACGGCGCTTCACCGCTCAAGGATCTTGAATGGATTCGTTCCCTTATGCGTTTTTCGCAGGGTTCCATGGTGTTGCCATTCATGGCCGGTGTGGTGCTGACGCTGGTGATCCAGTCCTCGTCGACTATGTCGGCGATAGCGGTCACCATGACGACCGCCGGGATACTGACACTCGATCAAACGCTGATGATCGTGCTGGGGTCCAACCTGGGTTCCGGTTTCGGTACGTTCCTGCTGGCCGGTAATCTGACCGGAACGGGCCGCCAGCTGGTGTTGATCCAGCTTTGGGTCAAAGCGCTCGGGGTGTTTATCCTCCTGCCATGGCTTCTGCTTGAAACCTTTACCGATATCACGGGCTTGAGGGCATGGACCGCTCAGCTGGGTGGCGGGTTGGCTTATCAGGTGGCCATTATTTACCTGCTGATGCAGCTGGTTTCAGCGTCGCTCGCTTCGATTCTTTCCGGCACTCTGGAGCGTCTGGCGCGTTACTGGTGTCCGCCGCATCCGGTCGAGGCCTTATCACAGCCCGTCTACCTTTATGAGCAGGCGGTCGACGAGGCCGAGACTGCGCTGGATCTGGTGGAAAAGGAACAGGCCCGCCTGATCGGTCTCTTGTCTCGTCAGCTTGACGAGCTGAGACCTGATGAGGTGGAGAATGAGATCTGCCCGGGTCGTGAGCTTTACGATGCCAGTCGGTCGGTGGCGACGGAATGTCAGCATTTTATTGATCGTCTGATGGGACATCCTCAATCTCATGACACGCTGGAACGGCTGATGAATGTGCGTTCTCGCAATGAGCTTGTGACTCATCTGCAGGAGGGCTGTTTGAGTCTGCTCGGGCTGCTGCAAGAAAATTTTGCCGAGCCGGCCGCTCTCAATCTGCGTCACAGCATGGTCGAGGGATTTTGCACCGTGCTGATGGTGCTGGATGAGACCCTTCAGGAAGGGCAGTCGGCCGATTGTCAGTTGCTGCTCACGCTGACCTCCGATCGTGCCAGTGTCATGAAGCACCTGCGGGAGGGTCTGATTCGGGCCGAGAGTGGCTTGGGTCCGGACAGTCAGGCACGTCTGTTGCCAGCGACCAGTCTGCTTGAGCGCCTGATCTGGCTGGCCAACCGTTACGCCATACTGCTCGATCAGCAGGTAGGCATGCGGCGGGCTGAAACAGCCGAGGTAACCCACTGATCGAGAGGTGGGTGGAATTCCCGGTCTTGACGGAAAGTGGTCACACAATCGGGTTGTTACCATGATCTTGCGATGTTGTTTTTGATGGTGGACCGATCGAATCTTATCGGCAGATAAGGCTTGCGCTCGGCTCATGGGCCTAGCGGGTGTAATGGGTCAGAATGTTAGGCCCGGTTTCAGCAACGGAATAATCTTTCATGAACGAACAGGAATCTCAATCGGCCGCGCTGGACGTATTTCTCGAGCGTGAAGCGCGCGAATTGATCCCGGCAGGGGGCGTCGTGGCGGTTTATCGGGCAGTCCCGGGAAACTACCTGGCCCTGGTGAGGCAGACGGCGAAAGTAAATGTCATCCAGACGGATAAGCCACTGGCGGATGAATTGTCTCGTTTGGGTTATTTGCAGGACGAGTCAACGATGACTGGGGTCCGCCTGGCTATCGTGTTTGCCACCAAGCATCGCGAGGAAGCCCTCTATCATCTGGCGCTTGCAGCGGAAAATCTGGAGGAGGGGGGCACTCTGATCGTGACGGCGGCGAACACTCTGGGTGCCCCGTCGCTAGAACGTCGCACGGCCGAGTTGATGGGTAGTGTCGAGTCTTTCTGCAAGCACAAGTGTCGAGTCTTTCATGCCATCAAGCGCAGCGATCAGATGAATCTGGCGTTGTTGCACTCCTGGAAGCAAACTGGGGAGCTGCGGCGGGTGGAGGCCACCGGATACTACAGTTGTCCCGGACTGTTCAGCTGGAAAGGCATCGATCTGGGTTCACGACTTCTGGCGGAAAGCCTGCCCGCGGATCTTCTTGGGTATGGTGCGGATCTGGGTGCCGGATACGGCTATCTGAGCCGGATGGCCCTGGAGCGGGCGCCGGGGATCAGGGTGCTTCATTTGTTTGAGGCCGAACGCAAGGCGTTGGATGCGGCCAGGCGCAATCTGGCGGAATTCGAGTCGCGTTGCGAGCTGCATTTTCACTGGGCCGATGTGACGGCGGGTCTCGGTGTGAGCGGGTTCGACTTCGTGCTCATGAATCCCCCGTTTCATGTCGGTCGCGGCGCCCTGCCCGCGCTGGGGCGGAGTTTCGTCCAAGCCGCACTCAAGGCCCTCAAGCCCGGTGGCCGATTGTTCATGGTCGCCAACCGGCACCTGCCCTATGAGGGCGAAATTCAAGCCCTGTCCGCCATCGTTGAGAGCGAGGTGCAGGACAGTGGCTTCAAGCTGATTGTGGCGAGGTTGCCCTAAGGGGGCATCTAAAATTGCACTTCGACAAGCTCAGTGCGAGAGGAGCTCTATATAAAACAAAAAATTATCCGTTCTTGCTGAGCTTGTCGAAGCATAAATGGATAATTTTCAGAGGTTCCCTTAAGCGACCGCTTCCATGTACTCGACACGCAGCTGTACGGTCCGATTGTTTCGGAATTCGTTGACGTCGAGCCGATAAGCGGCCTGGATTTCCTGGCAGCGTAGCCACTCGCCGGGGTTGTCGAGTCCGAAGGCAATGGCGTCGATGAGCTGCTGGCCTCCGGCCGGTTTCAGCACCATTTTCAGGTGCCGCTCGCTGACGATGCGGCTGCCGGCTACAGTGAACTGGCCGTCGAACAGCGGCTCCGGAAACCCCTGGCCCCAGGGACCGGCGGTTTCCAGCAACTCAGCGGTGGCGAGTGAGATCTCGCCGGTGTCCAGCGTACCATCGCTATGGATGGTGTGTTCGAGATCGACCTCCTTGGCATGACGCTGGACTTCCATCTCGAAAGCGGCCGCGAATTCATCGAAGCGCTCACGATCCAGACTCAGTCCGGCAGCCATGGCATGGCCGCCGAAGCGCGTGATCAACGTCGGGTAGCGGGTGGCGATGTCGGCCAGTACGTCGCGAATGTGGATGCCCGGGATCGAGCGAGCCGAGCCCTTGAGCTGATTCGGTTCGGCATCGGATGGCGCGAAAGCGATGACGGGGCGATGAATCCGGTCCTTGATCCGCGAGGCGACCAGGCCGACAACCCCCTGGTGCCAGTCGTCCTGAAACAGGCAGAGTCCGGCGTGAGCCCCGGCACCATCGGTATCCAGCTGCTCCAGAATTGCCAGCGCCTCGCGTTTCATCTGATCCTCGATGCCCCGGCGATCCCGGTTGAGGCCGTTGAGCTCGGCAGCCATCTCGCGGGCCGTGTCTGGGTTGCCGGTCAGCAGGCATTCAATCCCCAGGCTCATGTCATCCAGTCGACCGGCGGCATTGATGCGGGGACCCACAAAAAAGCCGAGATCGCTGGCTGTCGTCTGGCCCGGCTTGCGACCGGCGGCTTCCAGCAGCGCGAGGAGTCCGGGCTGGGCCTGGCCGGCACGGATACGTTGCAGGCCCTGATGAACCAGGATCCGGTTGATGTGATCCAGCGGAACGACATCGGCCACCGTGCCCAGCGCAACCAGATCCAGCAGTTGGCCGAGATTGGGTTCTGGTGTTTGAGCACGCTGAAAATGTCCGTTCTCCCGCAGGGCCTGCCGCAGAGCCATCAGCACATAGAACATGACGCCGACGCCGGCGAGTGATCGGCTGGGAAAATCTTCACCCGGCAGGTTGGGGTTGACGATGGCGTCTGCGCTGGGGAGGGTGGCCCCCGGCAGATGGTGGTCGGTGACGAGCACCTTCATGCCTCGTGACTGCGCGGCGATCACGCCTTCGTGGCTGGAGATGCCGTTGTCGACCGTCAACAACAGATCGGGTTGTCGTTGCGCGGCCAGTTCAACGATTTCAGGCGTCAGGCCATAGCCATACTCGAACCGATTCGGGACCAGGTAATCCACCCGTTTCAAGCCCAGGGCGCGGAGTCCCTTGACCGCCACTGCCGTGGCGGTAGCGCCGTCGGCATCGTAGTCGCCAATAACCAGCAATGACCGGTCATGGCGGATGGCATCGATCAGCTGTTCGATCATTTCGGTCATGCCCGACAGACGGGATGGGGCGGGTAGCCGGCTTAATGAGCGATCCAGTTCCTCCGCTTCGCTCACTTCACGCGCCGCGTAAAGGCGTTGCAGCAGAGGGGGCAGATCGGCGATCCGGGACGTGCCCTGGCCGGGAGTCCGGCGGATTATTTTCTTGCGAACGGGGTGGTAGAGCATGATCACGTCAATGGGCGCGGTCCGGCGATAGGCAGACCCGGTCGGTTGGGGGCTGTCGCCAGATCAGAATCGAAGGTAATGATCCACCAGCAGCGCACTGAAAATGCCGCCGAGATAAAGCAGGGAATAGCCAAAGGTACGCATGGCCAGTTTGTTGTCCTTGGCCCGCTTCAGGCGAATCGCGTAGTAGAGAAAACCCGCGCCAAGCAGAAGGGCGGAGGTCAGATAAATGAGCCCGCTCATGCCGGTCAGGTAAGGCAGCAGGCTGAAGATTACCAGCAGGATGGTGTAACCGAGGATGTGCAGCTTGGTGACATCATCGCCATAGATGACCGGAAGCATGGGCATGTCGGCCAGACGGTATTCATCCTTCTTGGCAAGCGCGAGTGGCCAGAAATGCGGCGGCGTCCAGATGAAGATAATGAGGAATAACAGCAGCGAGTGCGGGTGGACCGCACCTGTCACAGCACACCAGCCCAACACGGGAGGGGCTGCGCCGGCCGCGCCCCCGATGACGATGTTCTGGGTGGTGACCCGCTTGAGATAGCGGGTATAGATCACCGCGTAGCCAATCAGGGAAACAAATGTCAGCACAGCGGTCAGCGGATTGACGAAGACCGTCAGAATCACCATCGATAGCGTCCCGATGATCAATGCAAAGGTATTTGCCTGCTGAGGTTTGAGCTGGGCTTGGGGCAGGGGACGGTCCTCGGTTCGGCCCATCTTGCTGTCGATTTCACGATCATAGACGTGATTCAGCGCGGCCGCCGAGGCGGCGGCAAGACCAATGCCCAGCGCGCCCCAGAGCGTTTCGGCCAAGGGTGGCAGGCCCGGGACAGCCAGAAACATGCCGATCACGGCGGTGAAAACAATGGCGCCCACCACCCTCAATTTGCACAGGCCAAGATAGGCGCGCCAGGTCGGTGTGGAGGTCTGAGCGGGGACAGTCGCGGTCATGTTGGGCAGTGGCTTTCGTTTACAATGTGGGGCTTTGGCGGGTCACCGCCTCGTCTTGAGCAAACCACGCTAGGGAGAACGTCAGATGCTAATACGCGGACTCTGCATCATCCTGCTGGCTGCGCCGCTGTCGCTCCAGGCAGCCGAGCCCCAGGTGCATGAATATCAATTGGATAACGGCCTGAAAATCCTGGTGCAGGAGGACCACAGGGCGCCTGCCATCGTCTCACAGGTCTGGTACAAGGTCGGTGCCAGCAACGAATATGGCGGTATCACCGGCATCTCGCATATGCTGGAACATATGATGTTCAAGGGGACGCAAAAACACCCGCCGGGAGACTTCTCGCGCATTATCGCAGCAAACGGGGGGCGGGAAAACGCCTTTACCGGCCAAGACTATACGGCGTATTTCCAGATGCTGGAAAAAACCCGATTGCCAGTCAGCTTCGAGCTGGAAGCGGATCGCATGCGCAATCTCAAGCTGATCGAGGTTGAGTTCGCCAAGGAACATCAGGTGGTGCTCGAAGAGCGTCGCTTGCGGACGGATGATCAGCCGCGCAGCAAAATGCAGGAGCATTTCGAGTCGGTCGCATACAGCAATAGCCCCTACAAGAATCCCGTAGTCGGTTGGCCGGATGACGTGGCCGGGCTGACGCTGGACGATCTGAAGCGCTGGTATTCGCTGTGGTATGCGCCGAATAACGCCACCCTGGTGGTGGTCGGTGACGTCAATCCCGACGAGGTATTCAAGCAAGCCAAAAAGTTTTTCGGCCCACTGAAAAAGAGCGTGTTGCCGGCCCCAAAGCTGCAGGGCGAGGTCGAACAGCTGGGTTTGCGTCGCCTGACCGTCAAGGTTCCGGCCAAGTTGCCAAATTTGGTGATGGGCTATAAAACCCATTCTTTGAAAACGGCAGCGGACGAGGCTGAGGCTTATGCGCTGGAGGTCGCGGCCGGGATTCTCGATGGTGGCAACAGTGCACGGTTCTCGAGTCGTCTGGTTCGTGGACAGCAGATCGCGGCGACGGCGGGTGCCGGATATGACCTCTATTCCCGTCTGTCGAATTTGTTCACGCTGGAAGGCACTCCGGTGCAGGGCAAGTCGGTGGCTGAATTGGAAACCGCCCTGTTGAATGAAGTCCGCCGCCTGCGCGAGGAGCCGATTACCGCAGAGGAGTTGCAGCGCGTGAAAGCACAGGTTTCGGCCAGTCATGTCTATCAACTGGATTCAATCATGTATCAGGCGATGCAGATTGGTACTGCCGAAACCGTGGGGTTGGGATGGAAGAAAGTCGGGGAATATGTCGACAAGGTGAATGCCGTGACGGCCGAGCAGGTCCAGGCCGTTGCCCAGAAATACCTGGTGGATGACCATCTCACCATTGCTCATCTCGAACCCTTGCCATTGCCCGAAGGTATGCCGGCACCGGAAGATGCGGCCACAGGAGGTAACCATGTTCGCTAAAACCATCATGAATCCGTTCAAAGTCGTCTGGCTTGCCTTGCTCACGCTGGTTTTCAGTGCCAGTGCCTTGGCTGTGCCGGACATCCAGCACTGGACGACGGCTCGAGGCGGCCGTGTCTTTTTTGTGGCGACCGAGGGCTTGCCATTGGTGGATGTTCGCGTGGTTTTTGATGCGGGTAGTGCCCGTGATGGAGAAAAGTTTGGGCTGGCCAGCTTGACCTCCGGCATGCTCGATACCGGGGCCGGCGAGTGGGATGCCGATGCGATTGCGCAGCGACTGGAAAATGTCGGTGCCCTGCTTGGTGCTGGCGCGGGTCGGGATTCGGCGCATCTCAGTTTGCGCAGCCTGACTCATCCGGAGAAGCTAGCTGTGGCCTTGGAAACGGCCAAAACCGTGTTGGCGCATCCACGATTTGAAGCCAGGGATTTTGATCGCGAGAAGAACCGGACCCTGATGGGTATCCAGCAGAACGGTGAAGATCCGGCGGAAATCGCCCAAATCGCATTCATGAATGCTCTCTATGGCCAGCATCCCTATGCACACCCACCAGAGGGACTCAAGGAGACCGTCGAGAAGCTGAGTCGCGACGACTTGGTGGACTTTCACAAACGGACGTACACGGTGAAAAACGGCATCGTGGTCATTGTCGGCGATGTGAAACGAGCCGAGGCGGAAGGCATGGCCGAACAGTTGCTGGCGGATTTGCCGGAAGGTGAGATGCTGCCACCGCTGGCTGATCCTGTTGCCAATGCGGGTGCTGAGACCCGCAAGATGGACTATCCCTCCGAACAGACTCATATCTTCGCGGGCGTCCAGGGTATGAAGGCCAATGATCCCGATTATTTCCCGCTTTACGTGGGGAATCACACGCTGGGGGGCAGTTCGCTGGTGTCGAGGATTTCGGAGGAGGTGCGTGAAAAACGCGGTTTCGCGTACCACGCATTCAGTCATTTCAACCCGATGCGCGTGGCGGGGCCATTTATCGTCGGACTCCAGACCAAGAACGCCCAAGCCCAGGAAGCGTTGCAGGTTGCCCTGAAGACAGTGCAGGACTTTATCGAGAAGGGACCCACGGACAAGGAACTGGAAGACGCCAAGAAAAACATCGTGGGTGGTTTTGTGCTGCGTCTCGACAGTAACCAGAAATTGACGGCGGAAGTAGCCAACATCGGCTTCCTCAATCGGCCGATGGATTACCTCAATACGTTCACGCAGAAGGTCCAGGCCGTCACCCGCGAAGAGGTCAAACGGGCCTTCAAGGCGCGCGTCGACATGACCAAACTGCAAACCGTGCTGGTGGGTGGTGGCGCAAAGTAAACCCATGATGTTATCGGGTTGGGTCAAGGTTGGTTCGGGAGGGCGCCTCTGAACAAATCCCCTCATGGTTCGATACGTAACGAAATCCGCATCATTGCCGGGGAATGGCGCCGCCGTAAGCTCCGGTTTCCAGCGACTCAAGGATTACGCCCCACGCCGGATAGGGTCAGGGAAACCTTGTTCAACTGGTTGCGTGAGGATGTTCCAGGAGCACGGTGTCTTGATCTCTATTCGGGGAGCGGTGCATTGGGTTTCGAGGCGGCTTCACGAGGAGCTCACCGGGTGGTTCAGGTGGAGTCCGATGGGCAAGCCTGTGCGGCTCTCCGTCAAAATTGTGAGTTGCTATCGGCGACCCGGGTTCAGGTCCGGCACGAAAATGTTCGGCATTTCCTGGCCGAACCTTCGGAGTCTTTCGAGATTGTTTTTCTGGATCCGCCCTTTCGCCGGGGTTGGTTGAGTCCAAGCTGTGTAATGTTGGAGCGACGCGGATGGTTGGCAGAGCATGCCCTCATCTATCTGGAAGCTGAGCGCGAACTGAAGCTCGATGGTCTGCCTGCGGCCTGGCAAAGAATCCGTCACGGGGAGGCGGGTGAGGTCGCTTACGCCCTTTATCAACGCAATCCACAAACCATCTCATGAAGATTACCGCCATCTACCCGGGGACTTTCGACCCCATCACCAAGGGGCATGTCGATCTGGTCGAGCGCGCAGTAAGAATGTTCGGGCGAGTGGTGGTGGCTGTCGCGGAGAATCGGAACAAGGCGCCCCTTTTCAGTCTGGACGAGCGTGTCGACCTGGCGAGGGCGTCCCTCAAGGGGATGGATACCGTCGAAGTGCTGGGCTTCGATACCTTGCTGGTTGAGTTCGCCCGTGCCACTGAGAGTCAGGTTATTCTCAGGGGGCTGCGTGCGGTGTCTGATTTTGAGTTCGAATTTCAGTTGGCCGGCATGAATCGGCATCTGGGGCCGGAAATTGAAACCGTGTTCATGACGCCGAGTGAGCGTTACGCGTTCATTTCTTCCTCGCTGATTCGCGAGATTTCAAGGCTGGGGGGCGATGTATCCGAGTTTGTGCCGGATGCGGTGCAGGTGGCGTTGAGCCAGAAACGAATTCATCAGTCCTGAGGTCGCCATGGCTTTGCTCATTACCAACGAATGCATCAACTGTGACGTGTGCGAGCCCGAATGTCCGAATGGGGCAATCTCAGAGGGGGAGCTGATTTACGAGATTGATCCGGGCTTCTGTACCGAATGCGTCGGGCACTACGACAAACCCCAATGCATCAGGGTCTGCCCGGTCGAGTGCATCATCCATGATCCTGACCGGCCAGAAGATCTGGACGCGCTTTATCAAAAGTATCAAAAGCTGACGGCCGGTTGATCATGCTGTTAAGGGCAGCTTTTGGATGCCTGGCTGGAGCCTCGTCGAGATCTGGTCCGGGATCAGAGTCTTATCTCTCCCCTGGTTGAGGTGTTCAGGGATTCGGTTACGCTCTTGACCTGTTCTCCGCGAACCCGATCCAGATAGGTACGTGATTTGTCTACTTCATGGGTCAGTACGTCGACGGTTTTTTGCATGTTGTCGAGCGCCTGTACCTTGTAGTTCGAAACCATGTCCATGGTCTGGTAGATGTTCTGGAAGGCAAGCTGGAGCTTGTCCAGATCGACGGCGGCGCTGGTCGCCTGCTCGTGAATCTTTCCTGCCTGCTGTTTCATCAGGCTGGAAGTCCCTTCGATCAGGTTGCTGGTGGTGGTGTTGAGCGCGCCGATCTGGTCCAGCACCAGTTTCTGGTTGGCCAGGGCCTGAGCCGTGATGACCGCCGTGCGCAGGGCCGAGACGGTGGTCGTCGTGGCGCGGTCTACCCCCTTGATCAGTTCCAAGTTGTTCTTGCGCACCATGTCCATGGCCAGATAACCCTGAACGGTGACGGCCAGCTGGGTCAGCAGGTCCTGGACTTTCTGCCTCACGTAAAAGAGCAGTTCCTCCTTCACGACGCGGGCTTTTTCCGGGTCGCTGGTTTCCAGTTCTCCCAGCTTGGCGCTGATGGCGGCATCGATCTTTTTGCCGACATACACGTACTGTTCCAGACGTTCCATGATGCGCCAGGCGTTGACCTTCTCTTCCTCGACGGCGGCGTTGTCCTTGCGGAGTTCGTCCTGTCCGTTGTAAAGCGACTTGATGATGGCATCCAGGTGGCTTTGCGCCGATTCGTACTGGCGAAAATAATCCTGTATCGAGCTTCCCCAGGGAATAAGGCCAAGGAGTTTCTTCGGCTGAAGCAGATTGGCTTTCCTGGTGGGATCCAGTTCCTCGATCTTGCGGCGGAGATCCACCAGCGATTTGGAAATGGTGGAGCCCTCATCAAACAGGCCCGAATTCATGGCCCTGACCGGTTGCTGGAGCAATCGATTGGAAATGTTGGCGGCCGCGCGGATTTCCTCATTGGCTAGGGTGTGGACTCCGGATATCTTGGTTTTGAAGGCCTCGCTCTGGGTCTGCTCCCTCAGGATGAGGTTGACGAATTCCTCGACTTTTTTATCCAGCTCCTCAATTTTAGCGGGCTGCAGCTTGACCAGTCCTTCGGCGCGTTCGGGTTCGATCGCTGCGATGGGCGAGGGGGGTGTCAGTGATTCCGGGGGAGTCAGCTCAATGGATGTCTCGTTGGAGGTGTTCACTGGTGGCAGTCCTCTTGGGCTTGAAAAAATCGGCTCGGGAAGGCTGTTTCGGGCCGCCGGCGATTGTATCCGAATTGATTCGGATGGGTCTTCTTGCGGCTTTTTGATGGACTGGATGGGTCTGGTTTGCTATATTTTCGCCTAATTTTGCCGGGACAAGTCATGTCAGCGCATGACTCCGTCGCTGGGCGCAATGCCCGAAAGTTTCGCTAGATTCATGATCTTCCGCTTGCTGCCTTGCCCAGACTGATCTCCGCGTGAGACTGGACGACGCGAAGGGGTGAGCGGGGAATGGGTTACTGATCCTCTTTTTTAGATAGAGCACTGGAGATAAGGCATGACGATTAAAGTTGCTATCAATGGCTATGGCCGTATTGGACGGAATGTATTGCGCGCCCTGTTTGAATCCGGCCGCAAGGATGTCGAGATTGTGGCCATCAACGATCTGGGCGATGCCAAGATCAATGCTCACCTGACCAAGCGCGACACCGTCCATGGCCCGTTCAACGGTACCGTCGAAGTGGGTGATGGCGCCATCATCGTCAACGGCAAGGCCATCAAGGCATTCTCCGAACGCGATCCGTCAAAGCTGCCCTGGGGTGCTCTGGGTGTGGACGTGGTGCTGGAATGTACCGGCATTTTCCGTAACAAGGAAAAGTGCATGGCCCACATTCACGCGGGTGCCAAGAAAGTGATTATCTCCGCGCCAGCCGATGGCAATGCGGCCGATGCGACCATCGTCTTTGGTGTTAATGACAGCGTTCTGAAGGCGACCGACCAGGTCATCTCCAATGCCTCCTGTACCACCAACTGTCTGGCGCCGCTGGTTCAGCCGCTGCACGCCAAGCTGGGTCTGGTATCCGGTCTGATGACCACCATCCATTCCTACACGAATGATCAGGTGCTGACCGATGTTTACCACAGCGACATGTACCGCGCCCGCGCGGCCGCGCTGAACATGATCCCGACCAAGACCGGTGCCGCTCAGGCCGTGGGTCTGGTGCTGCCGGAACTGAACGGCAAGCTGTCCGGCTTCGCCATCCGCGTACCGACCGCCAACGTCTCTGTCGTTGACCTGACCTTCGTCGCCGGACGTGAAACCAACAAGGATGAAGTCAACGCTATTCTGAAGGAAGCCTCCGAAGGAGCCCTCAAGGGTATTCTGGGCTACAACGTTGAGCCGCTCGTTTCCAGCGATTTCAATCACACCACCACTTCGTCCAATTTTGATGCGACCCAGACCCAGGTCATTGGCAATCTGGTCAAGGTGCTGTCCTGGTACGATAACGAGTGGGGCTTCTCCAACCGTATGCTGGACACCACCGTGGCATTGATGAACGCCAAGTAAACCGGCTTCCAGCAAAATTAGTCTCTCCACAAGTAGGGCCACATGAGGTGGCCCTATGCATACCTGATAGATGGTTTCCATGTCTAAAGTCTTTCGTCGCACCAAGATCATTGCAACACTGGGGCCGGCCTCGGAATCGCCAGAAGTCCTCGAGAAGCTCATCAGGGCAGGGGCTGATGTGGTTCGGCTCAATTTTTCCCACGGGACCGCTGATGAGCACCGCGCTCGTGCTGAGCGGGTTCGTGTCATCAGCAAGAAGCTTAATCGCCATGTCGCGATACTGGCAGATTTGCAGGGGCCGAAGATCCGAGTCGAGAAATTCAAGGACGACCGCAAGATTCACCTCCAGGTCGGTCAGAAGTTCGATCTGGATACGTCCTTCCCTGCCGACCAGGGCGATGAGACCCAGGTTGGTTGCAGCTACGAACCCCTGCCCCGTGATGTGAAAGCGGGCGACACCCTGCTGTTGAATGACGGCCTTATCGTCATGCAGGTGGATGCCGTCGTCGGTACCCGCGTCAAATGTACTGTCACCGTGGCCGGCGTCCTGTCGAACCGCAAAGGCATCAACAAACTGGGTGGCGGCCTGTCGGCCCCGGCCCTGACGGACAAGGACAAGGAAGATCTGAAGACCGCCGTCAGTATTGGTGCGGACTACCTGGCCATTTCGTTCCCGCGTTCGCGCGAGGACATGGAGGAAGCCCGCCAGATGCTGGATGAACTGGGCAGCGACATGGGCCTGGTTGCCAAGGTCGAACGTGCCGAAGCCATTCTGGAAGGTACGATCGAAGGGATCGTCGAAGCGTCCGACGCCATCATGGTGGCGCGTGGCGATTTGGGTGTGGAAATCGGCGATGCCCGCTTGCCGCATGTGCAGAAGCATCTGATTCGCCTGGCTCGCACCTATAACAAGGTGGCGATCACAGCGACCCAGATGATGGAATCCATGATCAACAATCCGGTGCCGACCCGCGCCGAGGTTTCCGACGTAGCCAATGCGGTGTTCGACGGTACCGACGCAGTGATGTTGTCAGCGGAAACGGCGTCTGGAGATTTCCCGGACCTGGCGGTGAAGGCCATGGCCCAGGTCTGTGTCGAAGCGGAAAAATATCCCCGCGAAAAATCAAAGCATCGTCTGCACGAGCGGTTCGAGCGCATCGACGAAACCGTTGCCCTGTCGGCGATGTATGCCGCCAATCATCTGAATGTCAGGGCGATTGGTGCGCTGACGGAAACCGGGTCGACGCCATTGTGGATGTCGCGTATCAGTTCGGGTATTCCGATCTATGCGTTGACGGCCCATGAGAAAACCTGCCGTCGGGTGACGTTGTTCCGCGGGGTCTACCCAATCAGTTTCAACCCGGTGGGCATTGCCGATCACGCGGTCCTCAATCGCGCGATTGTGCAGGAATTCATGGATCGTGGTCTGGTGGATTCTGAGGACACGGTGATCCTGACCAAGGGCGATTTGATGGGCGCTCGTGGTGGCACGAATGCCATGAAAATTGCCAGCATTCCGGAGGTGCTCGAAGCAGCTCCGAATGACTGGAAGTCGCATTGCCCGGCTTACAAATAAACATAACGACAGGCTCAGGAGAACATCATGATCGGTCAACATCTCACTCAATTCCTGATCAACGAACAGAGGAAGATTCCGGGTGCTACCGGTGAACTCACGCTGTTGCTGAACGACGTGGCCTCTGCCTGCAAGAGCATCGGTCACGAAGTGAACCGCGGCGCTCTGGCGGGCAATCTGGATGTGATCGGCTCCGAAAACGTCCAGGGCGAAGTTCAGAAGAAGCTTGACGTGCTTTCCAATGACATCTTCATTCGTTCGCTGGAGTGGACCGGTCACCTGGCCGCCATGGCGTCGGAGGAAAATGATGAAATCATCCAGATTCCGGACGAATTCCCGAAGGGGAAGTATCTGATTGCCTTCGATCCGCTGGATGGCTCTAGCAACATTGAGGTTAACCTGTCGATCGGGACCATTTTCTCCATCATGCGCGCTCCCGAGGGCAAGAAGACCATCACCGCCGAAGATTTCATGCAGAAGGGCAAGTCTCAGGTGGCGGCCGGTTTCTGCATCTACGGCCCGACCACCATTCTGATTTTGTCTACCGGTCAGGGCGTCAATGGCTTTACGCTGGATCGCAACGTCGGCGAGTTCGTGCTGACTCATCCCGATATCCGGGTGCCGGAAGATACCGCCGAATTTGCGATCAACATGTCCAACCATCGCTTCTGGGAAGAGCCGATGCGCCGCTATGTCGACGAATGCGTTCAGGGCAAGGCGGGTGGTCGCGAGAAAGATTTCAACATGCGCTGGCTGGCATCCATGGTGGCCGAGGTTTATCGCGTGCTGATGCGCGGTGGCTTGTTTACCTATCCCATGGATGAGAAGTTGAAGTCCAAGGGTGGGCGACTGCGACTGCTTTACGAGGCCAACCCAATGGGCTTCCTGATTGAGCAGGCCGGTGGTATCGCCTCAACGGGGCGTGAACGTATCCTCGAGATTCAGCCGACGGGTGTGCATCAACGGGTACCCGTCATTCTCGGCTCCAAGAATGAGGTCGAGCGACTGGTCTCGTATCACAAGTAAGGACTAGGCAGTTAGGAAAGCCTGTAAAAAGCCCCGTCGTTCGGGGCTTCTGCTTATCTGGGTGGGTTTGGTCAGGCCACGTCAGGGCCACTGAGTGATGTCCGGATCAGAATTCATCGCATTTGACGCCAGCGATAATGGACCTGACCGTCATCGCATTGGTAGCCTGAGCGATTACTGCCATCTGTCACACTGACTGGAACGCAATGGTGGGTTTCGCGAAAGTCATTCCACTCCTCCTCTTTGCTGCGATTGTGTTGCAGCAGAAGAATATCGCCAAGGGCAACAAAGGCGATGCTCGTAAGGATGATGGTGCTGATTTTCATGCCGACTCTCCTTTTTTGTTGTTATTTTTGGGACTATCAAAAAACCATTTGTGGGACCACGCACGAACAAACCAGTTCATTCATGGGGTCAGATTGTCCGAACACCGAAACACATCTATCAAAGACCATCTCCTGGAAATTCGGCGGGCGCGACTCATGGCGGATACGACTTTATTCTTGGTCTCGTCGCACGCCATTCTATGTAGGCCGTACAAAAAGATGAAAACCCTTAGTTTCCTTCTGTTTTTTCTTTTAGTCGGGTGTGTGACCGACTCACCTTTATACTCTGACGATCATTCATCGGTCAGTCAGATCATGGCCCAGAAACGTGCCATGACAGACTTGAAATGCTCGGAAGCGCTGGCAGACAGACCGATCAGAAGCGACCGGATGGAAGACTGGTCAAGTGAGCCGCTTTATAGTGAATATAAAGTCTGGTCGGAGGGTTGTGGGAGAAGCATTAACTATGTGGTCGTATGCAGAATCGGCGATCTCTGTCGCTTTGCTGACCAACCGCTACCCCAGGAGGAATGATCTTGTGCAGACTGATCAGCGTGCCGGTGATTCTTGCTCTTCTTCTCGGTTGCTCAAGAGCCTCTGACAGATTGCGGGGCGTCAAGGATACTTGCGCCTGCAGTCAATCGACCAACTCGTTCGTGCCCAACGAGGCCACCCGATAGGTTGGGAGGCGCTTCGCCTAGGTGGCTCCTTTTTTCGGGGGAATTGAAAGGAGCTCTCCCAAGTTGGCCTGGATAGACTTTACGGCCAGCAGGAATTAGGCGATGTTGCAATGGACCTATGCGGCACTGTCAATGACTTAAGCTTGATGGCTGGATTGATGGTGAGTGGGGGGATAGGCTTGAGTCTCACTTTAGCCTCGCCACTTTTTGACTTGAGCGGCATTGCTCTAAGTTTTAGATTTGTTGGCGCCCCGAACACGATTCGAACGTGTGGCCTTTCCCTTAGGAGGGGAATGCTCTATCCAGCTGAGCTACCGGGGCAAGCGCAAGGCCTGCGAATTATAGCCTGCTGCTCGATCAAGCACATCCAATGCTTCATGATGTTGACCAGATGCGGTTCACGTCAGTTTGATGCGGGGCGTACAATCGCACCCATTTAAGTGAGAGGCTAGGTAGGGATGACGGCACATGATCATCAGGGATGTATCAATACGGCATTGGCCGTCGCCGAGCGACTGTGTGATGAGAGGGGGGTTCGTTTCACTCCCTTGAGGCGGCGCGTGCTGGAGTTGATCTGGTCCAATCATGAGTCAGTCAAGGCCTATGACCTGCTGGATACCTTGAAGGGCTTCGATAAGTCTGCAAAGCCGGCGACGGTTTATAGGACTTTGGATTTTCTACTTGAGCAGGGTCTGATTCACCGCATCGAAAGTCTGAATGCTTTTGTCGGTTGTCAACATCCAGAGCGTCGACATGAGCTATTGCTATTGATTTGCGAACGTTGCCACAATGTCGATGAACGGCCCGCGCTGGAGTTGATCGATGCAGCCACCCGTGAAATCCGCAACGCGCATTTTTTACCTCAGCACCAGTCGTATGAAGTCCGCGGACTTTGTGCGAGCTGTGCCGAGCTGAGCGGCTAGCCGTTGCCGATTGATGTTTGAAGCTCCGGTTTAAAAGCGGTATCCATCTCTGTCTGCGGCCAGTTTATCCACTCTCATTTGCAGCCACCTCTCGATATAGAACATGGAAGACTTGGAAATAGAGGAAGAGGAACATTTCAATGTGCGCGGTCCAAGCAAGTCCAGCCGCAAGCGCCAAAGTAATGCCTTGCAGGATTTGGGCGAAGACCTGATGGCTCTCTCCCGCGAGCAGTTAACCAAGCTGGACTTGCCCGAGGGGCTTTTTGAGGCAGTCCGAATTGGTCAGTCGATAACTGCTCACGGCGGGCTTCAGCGGCAACGTAAATTCATTGGCAAGCTACTGAGAAATCTCGACGTCGAACCGATCAGGGCGGGGCTGGTGGCGCTAAAGGGGGAAAGTGCCGAACTGGTTCGTTTGCAGCATCACTGCGAGCGCTGGCGTGATCGGATGTTGCTGGAAGGTGACGGCGTCGTGAATGAGTTTGTCGGTCAGCATCCCCAGGCAGAGCGACAAAAGTTACGTCAATGGGTGCGTGATGCGAACAGGGAGCATGAGGCGGGGCGGGCACCGCTTTCGGCGCGGCTGCTGTTTCGTTACCTGCGTGATCTTTTGTTGGCGGAGGCCAATGAGGTTGTCGAATTAGCTGGCGAAGATTGAGCTGCGACGTCGGCTTCGGCCATTTGCGCAACTTATGAATTGGCGGATTTTCCGCTTAACATGCTCCGCTTGTGCTGCAGGGTTTTCTGATTGTCGTGTCGCCTTACCTAAATCTAAATGTTTTCTTGGGTGTGTTGCTGTTTGGGCTGGTGATCCTGTCTTCAGCGATGTTGACCCGTTGGGTGTTGCGATATGCGCAGCATCGACTGCTTGATCTGCCTAATGACCGAAGTTCTCATGCCAATCCTACGCCGCGAGGAGGCGGGCTGGCCATTGTGCTGACCCTTGCGTTGGTCCTTGTTGGACTCTTCTGGGGAGACTTGCTTCCGCTGCGATTAGTCATGGCGCTGGCAGGTTTGCTCCCGTTGGCGGCGATCGGGTTCGTCGATGATCATGGCCATGTCCCCGCGCGCTGGCGTTTCCTGGTGCAAACGATCGTGGCTATCTGGGCCTTGAGCTGGATGGGCGGTATGAACACGATTGAGGTGGCGGGAACTGTCTATCTCATCGGTTGGCTCGGGAATCTGGTCGCGATTCTTTTCATGCTCTGGATGCTCAACCTCTTCAATTTCATGGATGGTATCGACGGCATTGCCGGTACCGAGACCGTAACCGTTGCATTGTCGGCTGCTGTGTTGATGCATATTGCTCCTGGCGCTAATTGGCCACCTGAGGGACGCGTGCTTTTGGCGCTCGCTGCGGCAACCTGTGGATTTCTGGTATGGAACTGGCCACCGGCAAAAATCTTCATGGGCGATGTCGGGAGTGGCGTTCTCGGCTTTGTGCTGGCTTTGCTGGCCCTGTGGTCTGCCCGCGAGCACTCCCTGAGTCTGGCGGCCTGGCTGATTCTGGTCGCCGTCTTCATGGTTGACGCGAGCCTGACCCTGCTGATTCGCATTCGTCGGGGTGAGCGCTGGTATGAAGCTCATCGTAGTCATGCTTATCAGCAAGCCTCACGTCGTTTTGGCAGTCATCGTAAGGTGACGCTCTCGGTGCTGACGATCAACCTTGTGTGGTTGTTGCCGCTTGCCTGGCTCGCGACGGCGCATGCCACATGGGAACTAGGCTTCTTGCTGATCGCGATACTGCCGCTTTCTGTAACTGCCTACCGGCTGGGTGCCGGGAGATCCTGAGGATTTAAGGTTTTGCTCTCTCCCAAGCTTCGTCTGCGCGTATTGGTTTTTCTGCATGATCTGATCATGGTCGTGCTGGCCTGGTCGGGCGCCTTTTGGTTGCGTTTCAACCTGGCGGTGCCACCCGACAAATTCATCATCTCGGCGGTTGAAGCTTTGCCGGTGGTCATATTCATCCAGGTGCTAGTGTTCATGCATTTCGGACTGTACCGAGGGGTCTGGCGATTTGCCTCGGTGCCCGATCTGATTCGTATCGGCAAATCCGTCTTGGTGGGCATCACGCTTATTTCGGTAGCGCTGTATTTCATCAGTCGCATGGAGGATGTGCCGCGCTCGGTGTTACCCCTCTATGTCATGTTGCTGGGTTTGCTGCTGGCGGGGCCGCGGCTGGTTTATCGGATGTGGAAAGACAAAGGCGTTCCCTTGGGCTTCGGTCAGCGCGCCCTGGTGGTCGGTGCAGGGCGCGCGGCTGAGCTGCTGGTGAGGGATTTGTTACGGGTCAGGGATCATCGCTATGTGCCTGTGGCGTTGGTGGATGATGATCCGGGAAAAAAAGGCAGCGAGATTCACGGCGTCCGGGTGCGTGGTCAGTGCCGACATATCCCTGAATTGGTCGATAAGCTGGGCATCGAAACCATTCTCATCGCCGTCCCCTCTGCTACCGATGCGGATATGCGCCGCATTGTTGAGATTTGCGAAAGCACCCGTGTTCCATTTCTGACGCTGCCATCGGTCCAGGAGATGCTGTCCGAACAGCAATTCGGGCAATTGCGCGAGGTATCGATCGAGGATCTTCTCGGTCGTTCTCCGGTGCAGCTGGATCGGCATGGCGTTCAGGCGCACGTCCAGGGCGCACGAATACTCGTCACCGGGGGCGGTGGTTCGATTGGTTCCGAGCTGTGCAAGCAGATCGCCCGGCTCTTGCCGGCGGAACTGATCATTTATGAGCAGTGCGAGTTCAACCTGTACCGCATTGAGCAGGCTTTGCTGGATGCCTTTCCGGATCTGCGCTTGACCGGGCTGCTGGGCGATGTCACCGACCAGGTCGCAATCCGGCATGCCATCGACCGTACGCGACCTGAGGTGATTTTTCATGCGGCTGCCTACAAGCATGTACCGCTCCTGCAGCAACAGGCGCGACAGGCCATACGCAACAATGTGATCGGCACCCGCATTGTGGCGGAAGCTGCCATGGCGGCCGGCGTCCGCCAATTTGTCCTAATTTCGACGGACAAGGCCGTGAGGCCTACCAACGTGATGGGGGCCACCAAACGCGCGGCCGAGAAACTGGTGCAAAGTTTCAGCGGTGTCGGCGCCACCCGATTCATCACCGTCCGGTTCGGTAATGTGCTGGACTCAGCCGGCAGCGTCGTGCCGCTGTTCCGCGATCAAATCCGAGCGGGTGGTCCCGTCACCGTGACCCACCCTGACGTTACCCGCTACTTCATGACCATTCCCGAAGCCTGCCAGCTCATCATGCAAGCCGCCGCGGTTGGTCAGGGTGGCGAAATCTTTGTGCTGGATATGGGGCAGCCCATCTCGATCCGCTATCTGGCCGAACAGATGATAAGGTTATCGGGCAAACCCGCAGGGCAGGACATACGGATCGAATATGTCGGACTCAGGCCTGGGGAAAAGCTGGCAGAGGAACTGTTCCTGGAAGACGAGCAGCCGATGCCGACCCCCCATAACAAGCTCATGCTGGCCCGCTCCGTGACGCATGATCGGGTCGAGATGATCCAGCGGGCTGATGCCCTCGCGCAGGCCTGTCAGCGATTCGACGAGACGGCCTTGCTGGTTCAGCTTCGTGAGTGGGTGCCCGAGTTTGTCGAGGAGTCTGACACCCGGCCAGCCGGTTCGCCTGCCTGATTTCTGCGGGTTGTTGATGCNNTAAACAACCGGAAATACGCTTTCCGCTTGTCTTGCCGTTGTCTTTCCGTTAAGCTTCCCGGCTTTTCACGCAACGCTATTGTTCTGGAGCGCGCAGTAATGAAGACCTTCAGCGCCAAGCCGGCCGAAGTTAAACGCGACTGGTTTGTCATCGACGCCGACGGAAAGACCCTGGGACGTCTTTCTACCGAGATTGCACGCCGTCTACGCGGCAAGCACAAGGCGGAATACACCCCGCATGTCGATACCGGTGACTACATCATCGTCGTCAACGCGGAAAAAGTACGTGTTACCGGCAACAAGGAAAAAGACAAGATTTACTACAAGCACACCGGTTATATCGGCAACATGAAGTCGGTGGCTCTCGGCAAGCTCCGCCAGACCCATCCGTCGCGTATTATCGAGACGGCCGTGCAGGGCATGTTGCCCAAGAACTCGCTGGGACGCGCCATGTTCCGCAAGCTCAAGGTCTACGCCGGCACCGATCATCAACACCAGGCACAGCAGCCCAAGCTGCTGGAAATCTAACGAGTCAAGCTGGATATCTCCATGGCACAACAGCATTATTACGGAACGGGTCGCCGCAAGAGCGCGGTCGCTCGGGTTTTCGCCAAGACGGGCAGTGGTCGTATTCTCGTCAACAACAAACCGGTTGAAGAGTACTTCGGCCGCAAGACTGACCAGATGGTCGTTCGCCAGCCGTTGGAACTGGTTTCCCTGGGCGAGAAGATCGACGTGGTAGTGACCGTGACCGGTGGTGGCCCCAGCGGTCAGGCTGGTGCGATCCGTCACGGCCTGACTCGTGCGCTCATCGTATTTGACGAAAATCTGCGCCAGTCTCTGCGCCGCGCCGGTTACGTGACCCGCGATGCCCGTGAAGTCGAGCGGAAGAAAGTCGGCCTTCATGGTGCCCGTCGTCGTCCTCAGTACTCCAAGCGCTAATCGCGCTTACGGATTACTTGGGGGATCGTCTAGCGGTAGGACTACGGACTCTGACTCCGTCAACCAAGGTTCGAATCCTTGTCCCCCAGCCATTTTAGTAAGTAAAACAGGGTGTTGCGTCGTCTCTGAACAATCCGTTACCCATTTCGGGTTTCGGCAACCATTCGGAGGCAAAAATGACAACAGAATCCACATCCGTTACCTGTGACGGAAACCGCCCGGAAGTTGCAGCAACCGGGCAAACAGCCGACCTTGAGTTGCTAGAGCGATTCCGGGCCGGACTTATCACACCAGAAGAACTGGCGAACGCCTTACGCGGTCCCGCCAGCACACCAGAGACGACCTCGGGACCGTCATTGCGTCCCGAGAAGTTTCGTCGTCGCAATCCGGACCTCACCCTTTCCGAGTACATTAAGGAGTACCGCGCCGAGTACCAAGGCCGCGATCCTTCGCGATTGATGCAGCTGGGCTTTTGGGATGATCGTCTGGGCTCCCAACGTCTTGATGAGTTGGATGATGACGAAATTGCTCAGGCACTAGACGAGCTTGCCAGTCAAAATGGAAGAGCATGGCGTGGCAAGGATGCCGACGGGAATCCCATTTTCAAATCAAGGCCAAAGCGACGCAGTAACGCGACGGTCAACCGCTACCTTGCGACCATTTCCGCCGTTTGCAGCTTTGCGGTCAAAATTCGTAGCTGCCCGAAGAACTGGGGAAACCCTTGCTCCCGGGTTTCGTCTCGACCAGAGAATAACCAGCGAGTCAGATTCCTCACCCCCGCCGAGCAGGAGCGACTGCTAGCGGCCGCGAAACGCCAATCATGGGAGAGAATGTTTCTATTGGTGTTGCTGGCACTCAAAACCGGCGCAAGGCGATCTGAGCTAACCAATCTTCGCTGGCGAGATATTGATTGGGAACGAAAAACCGCACATTTGCGCGAAACAAAAAACGGTTCCGAGAGGTATCTGATTATTCTGGATGACGGTATTGCCGAACTGCGATTGCACCAGGACAAACCCGACGCGTTGATATTCCCTAGCCGGCGAATACCTTCGCAGCCGATGGCGTTTGAAACTATCTGGAAGCAAACCTTAAAGGATGCCGGAATCCGCGACTTTCGGTTTCACGACCTAAGGCACACCACCGCGTCAATGCTGATTCAGAACGGCGTGTCGCTATTCGAAACGGGCGCAATCCTTGGGCATAAGGACTCGAAAGTTACGCAGAGGTACGCGCATTTAAGCACCGACCAATCAGCCGCTAACCTTCGACGGGTATTCGGGTGAATATCGACTTCCCGGCATTATTCGATGAGGTAATGGCGGGTTGTGCCTTTGGCGAGGTAACGGACGACCTCGCGCCTTACCGATACGTTTTTGCGCTCGATCGGGCAATAAATACCGGCGACGATACGGAGCTTCAACGCCTATTGAAGAACTGCACACCGCCGCCGCTCCCGTGTCTCCCTGCGCTTGGGGTAGCACTGGCGAGGCTCAACCCCGAGGGCCGACGGACGCGCACAACCGCGTTATCGGACTACGACCGATTCAATATTTGCTTGAGATACCAAGCCAGCGACAAGCCAGCGAAGGTCCGAATCATCGAATTGGCCGAGCTTTACACCACCAGTCCCGCGACTATTCGCAAGGTTTGGGAGCTGCGAAAAGAGACGTTTCCCGGACTAACCTTCTGATCTGCTTACGCGAAAGTAATCGACTTATTTTCGCGTTCATTTTAATGGATTCTTAGCGCTCAAAGCCGTTCAATAACACCCCGAGGCGACTGCAATCGCCCTGTTTTAACTTACTAAGGGTGTTACTTGAATGAAGAATCTAATCGCATTGGGCGACTTGCCCAACGAAATCCCGGCAGTATTTCCGACGTTTCACGCGGCGAAATGGTTTCACAGAAAACACGGAGCCGAGTTACTGGCGGAAGGCGTTACTCGAAAGATTAACCGGAGGGTGCTATTCGACCTCGACCGGCTGGAGGCTTTTATTGCCGAACGTCGCGAGGTTTGAATATGTCGGGAGATATTAACGGAGGCAAACTCCGTCATTCTGAGAGGGCGGGCCGGCAGTACACCGACCCTAAGCAAACGAGCCGTTATAGTGTATCACCGACCGATAAATTACTCGACAAACTAGACCGAGTGAAATCTACCGGGCCGGGTTCATGGCTCGCGTCATGTCCAACGTCCGCACATAAACACGGCGACCGATCCCGAGGGCTTTCGATTCGCGAAGGCGAAGATGGACGCGTGTTGGCTCACTGCTTTGCAGGGTGTCCCGTGGATGCCGTGATTGCAGCCGCCGGGTTGGAGATGGCGGACCTGTATCCACCGCGACTGACCGAGTACCCAGACCGCGCACCCCGAGGGGGAATCACGGGCCGCGACCGAGTCAAGCGAATCCCTTGGCCGGACCTTTTCGAGGCCATTGAAATCGACTTGCGCGCCTGCAGCCTGGCGTTTTCTGACTTCGCAAACGGCGAACCGATCGCCCGGGAGGACGCGGTATTCATCGCAAAATCAGCCGCCCACCTCGCGAGCGAAATATCGGGGGTGCTGCATGGCTAGTTTTTCAGACTATCGCGCCCGAGCGGGGCGGGATATGGAAGGACCGAGCGTCAATCTGATCTCAGGTGCCGATATTCGCCCGGAGCCGATCCGATGGCTTTGGAACGAATGGCTGGCGGCTGGCAAGTTTCACGTTTTGGCAGGACCACCCGGCACCGGCAAAACCACGATTGCCAGCGCATTGGCGGCAACCCTGTCATGTGGCGGACGCTGGCCAGATGGAACTATGGCCCAGGCTGGTAACGTGCTGATCTGGTCCGGCGAGGATGACCCCAAGGATACCTTGGTCCCCAGAATGGTGGCTCTTGATGCGAATATGGCTCGGGTGCACTTTGTCGGGGCTGTCAATGATGGCGATGACTTGCTGACCTTCGACCCTGCCGAGCATCTTGAGCTTCTAGCGTTAGCCGCCGCCCGGATTGGCGGGATAAAGCTCCTGATTGTCGATCCTATCGTGTCCGCCATTGCAGGCGACAGCCACAAAAATGCCGAAGTCCGGCGAGGGTTACAGCCCTTGGTGACGCTGGCCGAACGGCTCGATTGCGCCGTGTTGGGCATTTCGCATTTCAGCAAGGGCACGTCTGGCCGTGATCCAGTTGAGCGTGTCACTGGCTCGATTGCCTTCGGTGCACTGGCGCGATTAGTGTTTGCTGCAGCAAAGTTGCCAGACGATGACCAAGAGGGTGGAGCCAGGATTTTCGTTCGGTCCAAGTCCAACCTTGGCCCGGACTGCGGAGGCTTCCGTTACGACCTAGACCAAATTGAGCTTGATGACTTCCCCGGCGTTTTTGCCTCACGTTTGTCTTGGGGCAGCTCGATGGAAGGCAACGCTCGCGACATATTGAACCGGGCAGAGGCATTTCCAAAAGACGAAGCCCAGCCAGATGAGGCCGATGCACGCGAAGTTGATATCTGGCTGAAAGACTTTCTGTCGCATGGCCCCAAGACAGCCAAGGAGGTGTTCTCGGCCGGGCGTGATGAAGGCTACTCGAAGGACCAGTTGAAAAATGCCAAGAGAAGGCTTGGTGTCATTTCAGGGAAGAATGGCTACCAAGGCGAATGGGCATGGTCGATGCCGGAAGGGACCTTCAGCGATGACGGCAAAGACTTCAAAGGGAGCACGCAATCCCCGAACAAAAAAACGGTGCTCCCTTTGCTCCCTTTGACAGAGGCCCCGCCACCCGTGGCTTCCAGCGATTGCGCTCTTGGCTCTTTTGATGCTCCCTTGCTCCCTTTGGACAAGCCCAGTAACCACGCGGGTTTCAGTGATTCCAAAAATCAAAGGGAGCACGAAAATCAGAGTGTAGGGAAATCCGCTCCCTTTGTCGGCGATTGGGAGGTTTTCTGATGGATGCCTTCGACTTCATCCAGCGCATCGAGGGGGCCGGTTTCACCGTGGCAATCGCTCGCGGCAATCTGGCGATCAGTCCGGCGTCAAACCTCAACGACAGGCAGCGCGAATTCATCCGATCCCAAAAGGCGGAGCTTCTTTCTGCGCTGCGGTCGTCTGAAACGTCCCTCGATGCAGATGGCGGCAATGATCTGAAGCCAGCTAACGACGCACCCGCACCGATCATGATTGAGTGCTGGACACCGCGGGGCGACCATCGTGTGGTCAGGGCTGATTCAGAAGAACACGCGGATTGGATTCGCGAAATGAACCCGCCACCGGCAACAAGTGACCGCGTCACCTGCGAAAGCTGCAGGCACGCGGCAATCAATGCCGGAATTGCACGCTGCAATGTCGGCGTTGATTCTGGACTCGCGATTCAAGGCTGGTGGGCGGCTGATAAACACGACTGCAATCAATTCAGGGAGACAAAAAATTGTTAAATGCACTCGCAGCCGGACAAATCGTCCGCGAACCAAAACACGGAACCAGCGCAAACGGCAACAGATGGGCAAACGCCACGATCCGATGCAGCACCGGGACAGACAAGGAAGGAGCAGCCTTAACTAGTTTCATCAATGTGGTTGCGTTCGGTGACACCGCCGACAAGCTGTCGAAACTCGATAAAGGCGACTCGATCAGCGTGCAGGGGAGCTTGAAGCAGACCGAATATGCAACGGACGGTGGAACCCGGCATGGGCTGGAAATCCTGGCGGCAAGCATCCTGACCGCGTACCAGATACGCCAAAAACGCGGCGATCACGCACCAAGCGGGACGAGCAGCCGAGACCAAACAGCCGCTTACAAATCCTTCGCAAAACGAGCCATCGGCGGATATTGAATCCGTTGACATAAACCAACGGAATCAGCCCCGATAAAATAAAGGGGCTGAAATTTACCGGCGCAACAAAATACCCCCGCCACGGGCATTACAGAGGGCTTAAATGGACCACCAGAGACACAACGCAAACCCCAGACCGGAATATGAGCCAGTATCTTCGGCAATGCGATTTGCTGGAGTTTGGCAACTTGTAACCGATACTGAGGAAACCATTTGCCGGTTACTGGCGAGTGCTGACGATGGCCCCGAGGCCTTAGAGGCTGGAATTGTGGAAGGACTCCGGCAAAAGTGGCCGATTATGATTGTTTTGCGTCAAGTAATCGACCGATAACAGATGTTATACTGTAACGAAGTGGTACTGTAATTTTCGAGGGAGACCGCATGAGCGAACCAAGAGGGGCGCGATTACATACCGCGTCGCATATCAGGAAGGAGTTAAGCCGGATATATCGCCAGGCTGAAAAGGGCAAAAGGGACGTTCAGGAAGTTGAACGACTCAGCCGAATATTGGGGCTTATGTCCCGAATACTCGAAACGAGCGACTTGGAACAGTAACTGTTCACGCGCTTGCTAA
>DIVI01000045.1 GCA_002423305.1 Methylococcus sp. UBA6136
GCGCGTCGCCTCGGGCGACCTCTCCGCCACCCTCTCGGCCGAAGGCAGCGATGAAATCAGCAAGCTGATCAACGCCCTCGGCCAGATGGTGAATTATCTCAATTCCCTGATCGGTCAGGTGCAGCGCTCGACCATTGACCTGGTGTCCACCGCCAACAGTCTCAGTGCCATGACCAAGACCCAGAGTGAAGAGGTCAGTAACCTCGGGTCCACTACCACCGAGATTGCCGCCGCGACCAAGGAAATCTCGGCCACCTCCGAGGAATTGCTCAGCACCATGTCCGGCATCACCGAGGTCGCTGATCACACCACCGAACTGGCCAACTCCGGACAGTCCTCGCTGGGTGACATGGAGGGCGCCATGCGCACCCTGGCCGATGCCACCCATTCCATCTCCTCACGACTCGGCTTGATCAACGAGAAGGCCAACACCATCAGCAGTGTCACCACCACCATCACCAAGATTGCCGACCAGACTAATCTCCTCTCCCTGAATGCCTCGATCGAGGCCGAGAAGGCCGGGGAATATGGTCTGGGTTTTGCCGTGCTGGCCCGGGAAATCCGTCGACTGGCTGATCAGACTGCCGTCGCCACGCTCGACATCGAGCAGATGGTCAAGGAAATGCAGGACTCCGTCACCGGCGGCGTCATGGAGATGGACAAGTTCTCCGAACAGGTCAGCCGCAGTGTCAGCGACACCCACGACATCAGTCTCCGCTTTGGCGAGATCATCCAGCAGATTCAGGCCCTGTTACCGCAGTTTGATGCCGTCCACGAAGGCATGCGCTCGCAGTCGGCCGGAGCCAAGCAAATCCGCGACTCCATGGTCAGCCTGACCGACAGCGTCAGGGTCTCGGCCCAGGCCCTGGATGAAACCACCCATGCGACGCAGCGACTGGAAGGGGCGATTGATGAACTGAGGAATGAGATCTCCGCCTTCCGTTTGAATTGAATCACGCGCAGTGGTTGGCAAAACCACGAAAATTAAGCTTAGACGGGGAAAAGAGTCACACAACAGGTCACCCCGGCCGATTTCAAGCCCTGCGTCTTCGCATGGAGGCGATCATCACGTCGTAATGCCAACCACCCTGCCCGGTTTCTTCATCCCAGAAATGTTCGCGGACATAGTCAACAAATTCCGCCTCGTCGGGCATAGCCGAAAAAGCACCGTCATCCCGATCGCAGAGCATCAATCTTGCAATATCCAGGGTCTCCTCGAAATGGGTGGTCACAAATGATCCGGGGACGCGATCGAGGGTGTAGTTGAACTCCCCGTGCCCGGATATGAGGGGCTGGAGTTGTTCGACCAGATTGAAGCGGGGCGCCCCGAAGTGTTCGAGCATCCGATTGCAGCCCGAGTTCGGATCTTTCAGCATCATCAGAAGAACGCCCCGCTCTGAGAGCTGACGGGCTGCCCTCAAGGCACAGGCAGCCCATTGATGGTCAGGTAGGTGATAGAAGACGTGACTGATAATCGCCACATCGACCGGACAACGGGGTATGTATCCGCTCAAAGTGCCGTCGACCATCAACGCATCGGGACATTGCCTGGCAAGGCAGGCCCGAAACACGGGGCTGGGCTCGACTGCCGTGACATGATCGAAATGCGCCAATAGCCAGGCGGTCAAATCGCCGCTGCCCGCACCCCAATCCACGGCATGCGAGTCCCGGGGGTAGCCATGCAGAACCTCCTGAAGATAAGCATGCACATGGGTTCTCTCGCCCGAACACTTCAGCAACGCCGCGAAAGCGCGTTCGTAATCTTTATCCCCCCACCCGAACCTATGCAGCTTGCCGCTATTAGCTGGACACATCGCACTCATCGCCGTTGAGCAAAGACGCAAAGATGATTGGCCACGCGCCGCTCATGGCCAAATGGCGGACCGCTTGGGCGGTTGAGCAATTCCGGCTTGCCAGTTGCACCCTCCATCACCAGGGTCGTGCTGCCGCCGCCATCCAGGTTTAGCGCGTGGTAGGCGCCCAATCGCCGCATCCACTCGGCGGTTTCCGCCGTTGTCAGCCCTTCGCTGTAACCAGGCTGGCGACCATCCGCCGTCATCAGCAGCAAGTAGCGCCCATCCCGGCTGACACCCACCGCCGTGCGTGGATGCAGATCCGCCATACCACCCCGGTTCTTGCCGTTGACCAGCAGCGCGTAATAACCGCTCAACCCGTTGAGGGCATGGCGGGTATTCACCGGCGCGCGGGCAATCCAAGCCCGGCGATCGGTCCCGATCAGCAGGGCATCCCAGCGGTTGGGGGGTGAATAGCGATTCCCTCGAGACAGGGAAAGTCCGAGGACATCCATGGGGTCCCCCCGGTTTTCGGCATACGAATCAAACACGGAACCATTGATGGCAATCTGGCATTTGAACTCGACGAGAAATTCGGAGGTACTGCGGGCACCCACATCCTTGGGTGCCACGCCATTGGAGGGCGTCACCAGAAAGTCGATGCCGCTGGCGTGCGAGTCGACACGCATCGCCCGTATTTGCAAAGGCCGAGGGATCTCCGCCGAGGCTTCCAATCGGTCAACTCCCTGAAAAACGGGTATCCAGCGGGACAAGCGAGCATGTTTCACCGATTCGGTGGGTTCGGCCTGAACACTGTCGGTGACTTTGCCGGTACTACCCTGGATTGTCTGCGACCACCCCACCGGGGCGACCACACACAGCGCGCACAGACCAAAGATGCTTCGAAGCCTCATTCACTGCCTCGATGCCCGGGATACTGCCGACAATTCCGCTGGAGACATCTTTCAACCCCGGCCAAATATTCTCTGCATCAATGTCCTGGAGTCATTCTGAACGACTGATTTCGATGCGGCCTCTGCCTTGGCTTCTGCCTCGGCCAGCAGGCGGCTCAGGGGACTTTCCTCCTCCGCCTGCCAGGATTGCAGGGGCTCAAACTGCAGCCCCAACAACTCACTGAACGCTGGGAATACGCTGTTTTCGATCAGGCTTTTTTCCTGTCCCTGCAGATGCCGGAAGTACACGTCCTTCTCCTCGATCAGGAAGGGAGATGCTTCCGAAAACTCATTTAAAGGCAAATCGATCAACATCTCGAAGTTGGAACCGAGCCGCGTTTGCAGGGCATTCGGATCGAGCTTACCCAACCGCCGCAAGGCCGAGTTGGGCACGCCAGGATCGCGGTCGATGATGAAGGTCAGTGTCAGGTAACCGCTGCTGTCCGCACGTTGAAAGGCCGATACCTTGACAACCCCCTCCAACGGGACTGTTCCGGATTTTACAAACCCGGCAAACCCGATCATGTGCTCATTCGCCTTGGAGGTCAGCACCGCCCCCATCAAGTCATAAGACTCTTCCATTCCGCGCAACCTCCGTCCGGGTAGATATCACTCTGAAGCCACTCTGATCAGTATGCTGGGCAAGCTGTACGGCGACAAGCCATACACGTCCCTTTTCAACGTCGGCTTGATCAGCCCGCATAACCCGAAAACTCGTCCTGGCCCGCCTCCATCAGCGATTCCATAACCGCCTGGAATTGATCTCTAAGCCAACGATGCGCTGGATCGTCCGTCCTGATTGTGGACACATTGGCCACTACCATACGTTCCGCCAGCAGTTCGTCCATCGTGGGGTCCGCCTTGATCCGGGGATGATCCTTCCGGACGACCACCCTTAATCGGGTTTTCCAGGTCATGGGCTGTTCCAACACATCGTCCTTGAAGCGCGATGCGTTAAAGGCCAGATCCACCCGGTGCTCCCTTAGCAGCCCCGGAATCTCCTCACCGGGATCGATGGAGCGGAGAACCAGACGGATATGGGGCGCCAATGCACTGATACGCTGAAACAGCTTCACCCCCAGCAATGCGCCTCCCCCATAATCCAATGCGACCACAAAGGTGCGCTGACTGGTCGCGGGATCAAAGGTGCTTCTCTCCGCCAGCTCCGCTCGGATCAATTCCAGCGCCTGGTGCACCCGCCGGTAGAAATCGTCTGCCTGGCCAGTCGGAGTCAGCCCCTTGGAACGTCCCTGAAACAACCGGTCCCCCACCAGATGGCGTAACCGCCCCAGCGCATGACTGATGGCGGGTTGTGTCATGCCCAGCCGCTCGGCGGCTTTCACCTGGCTTTGCTCCTCATAGACCGCCTCGAACACTGTCAGGAGGTTCAGGTCGACACTGCGTAGATTAAT
>DIVI01000174.1 GCA_002423305.1 Methylococcus sp. UBA6136
CTAATACACCTCAACGAAAGGCGAAGATCGCGGCTCATTCACGCCCGTGCCCGTTGCGGCAACGCCGGATTGAGCATCGCACTGCACCCGGAGCAACTCGACCTTGGGCAAATCCCGAATCCATCGATTGTCAGTCCAGTATTCACGGGCAATGGGATCGGTGTAGGCATTGGCCGTGTATCCATAGCCGGTATAGAACTCATTGAAGCCACCCACCGCATAGAGATACGCACGAAGCTGCTGACCGTTGGGCTGCCTTCCAAACGACCCGAACACTGCATCGGTAGGGCAAACATCCCCGGGTTTGTATAGCAGCGCGGCGGGGTTGGAACATTTGTTGTTGGCCCACAGCGCCTTCACCGCCGTGCTGAATCCCGGATTGCACTGGTCAATTTTCCGACTATCGAACTTGCCGGTCTCATCAACAGGACACCCCGTGATTTGATTAAAGCGCCGGGACTCCAGTTCCTCCAGAATGTCTGCCTCGATTTTTGGGGCGTTCGCCTTGAACACATGATTGAACCAGGCCTGGAGATTCCGGTAGTACACGCCCGGCATGGGCTTGACCGACTCGCTACGCTTGAACACCGTCAGCCAATAGAAATTCTCCGGGCGGCATTGAAAGCTGGATCCATACCCCAGATCGGAAAACACCCGGCTGGCCGCATACTGTCCACCGACCAGGATTCGCTCGACCATGTCATGACCCGCCACGAAGGTGAACCACCGGCCGACACCCGCACGGTTAAGCGCATAGGTTTTCAGCACATGCTCCGCATTACCGCCCTCGGGATCGAAGCCAGGCGTGATTTCCATCCCCCTCACGAACACGGAGTCCGCAACAATCGCCGGCGTCTTTAACCACCCACTGTCCCGGGTAACCAACTCCGTGGCTTCAAACACTTGCTTCACCGCCTTGGGACTGGACAACTTGACCGGGGCCTTGTGGGAAGCGGTCGCCAGATCGGCAAAGACCACCTCCGGACACGTAGCCTGCAACAAACAGATCATGATCGAGCATAATCGCAAATTCATTGGGCCCTCCTGTGGGTTACCTGAACGTCCTGGGAAAAAGACAGATTGTGAATGGGTAGCTCAGTTTTTAATCATTTGCAAAGGCGGATTGGACACAGTGGTCACGAATTAACTGACCTGCGGCCATGCCATGGATATCAACCTCGCTTCAGACACGCATGGAAGCGCTCATCCACCCGCTTGGCAAACCGTGATGTGGTCAAGCCATGGGTGATTTTAGGACTATTAAGCCTGATGTCCGGGAGTCGTGCTTGCGGCATCCTGGCTCCGGATGGGTTGGTCAGGGCAAATACCCGGAGAAAGAGCTGGGTTTTGTCAAAACCGGCCGTCTTTTCCTTTTTCAGATCGCGGACGATCTCCTCCTCGGTCAGCTTCAGCCGATCCGCCAGAGACACCACGGCTTTCTGAGTCTGGCTGGGCTCAGCCGAGACAGTGCCATTCGAGTAGCGCAGAAGATCGCCATCCGCATCCAGCGCCTGACCACTCAATTGCTGGACGGCCACCTGGAACGCGGCATTACGACTGGCATACCGACCCGCGTTGAAGTCGGCAAAGCGGTAGAGCATCTGGTCGTAGGCCGCCGGGTAATCCAGCAGATAGGCGATTCCGAAATACAGCCCTCCTCGCCTCGAAAAGAGTTCATCCCGAAGCGATGACTGGATGGAGTAGGGATAGGGCTTGTCCTGGATCTGCTGCTCCGCGAACTTGAGGCTGACCTGCATGGGACCCCCGGTCTTGACCGGGTTATAACTCTCGAGAAGTTGCCTGCCCAGCGGCAGTTCCGACGTCATGTCGGCGTAGAGCGCATTCAGATCGTTCTCGGTCTTGAGGGCGTCGATCCTTGCAGCATACGTTCGGCCATCCGGGGAACGAACTGCCAAAGCCAGATTCACCGCCATCTCAGGGATGCCAAACTTTTGGGCGCGCTGGTTAATTTCCGCCCGCACAATCCCTGGCAGTCCGGCCACCGGAGGGTTGGCATTGAAGGAGGACTCCTGTTCGGTAACCGCGACCACGGCGCAGATGTTTTGCTCATTCAGCGGCAGCTTGAGGGCATTGAAGGCCCCGGTCATATCCCTGGCCCACCCATCCGCATCCTTAATGCCTTTGGGCAAGAAATGTCCGACCGTTCCTTGGGTTGGCAGAAGAGGCATCAGCGCTTTGAGCCCGGCCGGCGAGGTAGCGGGCTCTACCCCCTCAGACGGCGGTTTGCCGAGAGGCAGCCTGGAGGGTATCAAAAATGGGTCATCCTCCTGGCTGCTTTCCACCTGTTTTGTATTCTCGGTGTTTTTTGACCCCATGCTGGAACACGCTGCCAACAGGATCCCTATTGGTAACACAAGAAAAAATCGGAGAAAGCTCTGATCGGTAACCATATTGGATAAAAACGCCACTAGCGCAAATTGATTGGGGACATGGATCTCGAAAATGGCTTGGCCTGACGGGCTTCACCCCGCTTGCAAAAAAGGGGGCGCATGCCCTGATAAACGGAGCAAGCGCACCGCTCGAAACCCGCCATCCATTCTGGAGGCCAATTTGCCGATGCAGGGTGCCTCGTGATAGCCATCATAGCGGGTAAACCAGACAACCACGTCTAACAAAGGCCTTGTTTGAATAGGCGAGTGCTTGAGCTAAAAAAGCAAAATTTTATTGTACGAAATGCGCCACTCAACTTGACTTTTTGAATTCAAGGCGATGGGCATGGCATGCCTTATACACACCCCCCGCTATCCCCCTGAATTCTCGAGGCTTTCAGCGGAGAATAAGGCATTAACCATACATATCAATAACTTGGGATCTCGTTCAATTTGTGTCCAATTTAACCGAACCGCGATGAATCGGGCCTTTCCACACGGCTACACACAGAGTTATCCACAGGTTCTGGGGATAACTTCCGACATGACATTCAGTCAGGACATGTGTTGATCCCGGACGCCTGTCCATGAATGAAACCACTCCGTCAAGTCACGGGCATCACCCAATGCCTTGAGGGCATGCGCGACCCGATCCTGGTTGCCCCAGATGACCATGGACAACTCCCCTCGCTCAACTTGAGCCTCAATCTCTTTGCAGTAGAGGCCCAGATCGCGCTCGACGAAAAAACCATAGGTTCGACAGGCCACCGGCCGATAGGCGTAAACCCGGCATGCCCCGGCGGCCTCATCCAGCATGGGGCAAATAATCGGGCGCGATGTGGTTTGGGCCAGAGCAAGGACTTGGTCGCGAATGGCTTCCCTTTCGGCGGTGGGCAACGTTTCCAGCCCTTCCTTGAGCAAGCCCCATTCGGCTTGCGTCAATAGGGGAATCTCGGCCAGTCGGTGACAACAAGCAGAACAACCCCGTCGACAGAGCCAATCGGGCCTAGATTTGCGTATGGCCTGCACACGGGCATCAATGTCGGCGTGAATCTGGTCGAGGGGCGCAGCTGATTCTTTCATGGCATTCGACGAGTCATCGGATCAGCGACAAGGAGCGGCATCGCAGCCAGCATATGAACAAGCTAGGCTTGAGTTTTGTGCCCTAATGCCCGACCTGTTCATTGACTTAAAACCCGATGCGTCCCCGCAAGATGCCTTCGCAGCGATGCAATGGCTGGAAGGATCGGTCCACGACTCACCCTCTCCAGAACCAAGCTTTGTCATGCCCATTGGTCGCGTTGAAAAACCGGGAAGCCGGTCTATCTGACCGATAGGTTCAGGATTTGCGGGTAGAGAGCCTACTGCTTGCTGCCACTCTCACTCGCGGGATGGTAATAGCTGTAGCCCCGATCGTTAATGAAATCGGGATTGTGGTAGCTCATCGTGGCGTGGGGATCATTGTCGAGCGGGGCGTTGGGGGTTTGTGTACTGTGTCCCCAGTCGTTGCCGTATCCGTCATTCCAGCCACCCATCTGGGTGCCGAAATCCATTCCGCCCGTTCCATACTGGGTGCCCATACCGCCACCGCCAAAGCCACCCATGCCATAACCCATGAAACCTCCTCCCCCGGGCACATAGCCGACACAACCGTAAAGAAGGGTAAGCAATAAGGTGAGGATGCTGAACTTGATCACGATGGTTCCATGCCTTGGTTAGGGATGCCGGGAGCAATAGTCGCTCGACCGAATTGAAGGGTCATCAGCTTATACCAGTACAGGGTTTCACCCAACTGTCCGACACCCAGCCGCCAGCCCCTGCCCGCGAAATCGGGGTCTCTGGCAAAAGCGCACGCCCATGCCTATCAGTTCTCTCATAAGCAGCGCACTTGATACACTGCCGCCCTTTGAACCATTATTCAGGGCAACAGCATGACACCCAACGGCAGCCAACAGGGAATCAGCCCAGACATTTTTTCTACGGATTTCTTGTTGGGCAATGTAGGCGCACCCTTTCTGGTAGGCATGGCCGTCGGCTTCTTTGCCAAGAAGGTTTCAAAAATTGCCATCCTTGTGGGCGGGGCACTGCTGGTAATGCTGTTTCTGGCAGAGTCCTGGGATCTGATTACCGTCAAGGATGGCGCCGTTCTTGATGTTGCGTCGAAGGCGGCCGGGGCACTGAAGGAGACTGGCACTCTACTAACGGAGCGGCTCAAGGTGATGTCGACGCAGGGCGGCAGTGCGATCGCGGGATTTTTTGTTGGCTTGAAGGCAGGCTAGACCCAGGGCGACGTCCGGTGAACCGTCAACCCGAACCGGAAATCGCCAGGACTAACTCACTCCCGCCAGCGAACTCCAAGGTTCCGATACTCCCAGGGAGGCTGGGCATTGGGTTGCGACCAGAGACCGACTCGCTGACTGCGCGCCTGAGCTTCAACCTGATGGTAGTTCGGGTCCGTTGCCTGTTCTCGATTCAGCCAGGCCATCCCACGCCTGAGCTGCTCCAGGTTGATGTCGACGCCGTCCAGCCATAGCTTGCCCATGGTTAGGGTTTGGCGGTCCTGAACCGAGACCTCGATCCTGACATCCTTGCCGTAAACCATGGCAGACAGTGACTGACGCGCATGCTGACCAAAGGCCTGACTCCGCTCCGGTGCATCAATCCGGCTCAGACGAATATCTCTTGAAGACTGGCCGGTTTCCTGCACGGTGACCGTGTCACCATCCAGCACGGCCACTACTCGGCCGACGAGTTCGGCGGCGGCAGGCGTCGTTGAAATCAATGCGAGAAGGCCTAGACTGATCGTTCTCATCACTTTTCCCGAAACCTGACAGTTCAATTTCATTACAGTAGGATGACCCCCAATCCTCTTCAGCGATGGACTTCCGATGACACCACCCTGGTTTGACGTACTGATCATTGGCAGCGGCGCGGCGGGCCTCAGCCTGGCCCTGCGGCTTGCCGATCGCGCTCAGGTGGCCGTCATTTCGAAAACGGCTTTGTCCGAGTCGAACACGCTCTATGCCCAGGGTGGCATCTCTGCCGTTCTGGATGCGGAGGACTCGATCGAATCGCACATTCAGGATACCCTGGATGCCGGTGCGGGACTTTGCGACCCAGACACCGTGCGTCTGGTGGTCTCTCAGGGAAAAGCCTGCATCGACTGGCTGCTGGATCAGGGCGTTCCCTTTACCGAAGTGGAGTCCAATCGGGGCACGCACCAACTGCATCTGACGCGCGAAGGCGGCCATACCCACCGACGAGTGGTCCATGCCGCCGACGCGACTGGGCGAGCCGTGGAAACCTCACTGGAACAGCGTTCGCGTGAGCACGCCAATATCCATCTCTTCGAATATCACAATGCTGTTGACCTAATCACGGGCAGCAAGCTGGGCCTGAGCGATCGGGGTGTCTTGGGGGCGTATGTACTGAACGGGAGGTCGCAGAAGGTGGAAACCTTTCGATCCCGCTATACCGTTATCGCCTCCGGCGGGGCCAGCAAGGTCTACCTTTATACCAGCAACCCCGACATTGCCACCGGGGATGGCATTGCCATGGCTTGGAGGGCGGGGGCCAGCGTTGCCAACATGGAGTTCATCCAGTTTCATCCCACCTGTCTGTACCACCCGCACGCTCGATCCTTCCTTATCTCCGAGGCAGTGCGGGGCGAAGGTGGTCGACTGAGACTGCCCGATGGCACCCCGTTCATGCAACGTTTCGATGAGCGCGAAGAACTCGCCCCACGCGATATCGTGGCACGCGCCATCGATCACGAGATGAAGCGACTGGGCGCCGATTGTGTCTTTCTGGACATTTCGCATCGCCCTGCCGATTTCATCAAGCACCATTTTCCGACCATCCACGCGCGCTGCCTGGAGTTGGGCATCGACATCACGCGCGATCCGATTCCGGTGGTGCCGGCGGCCCACTACACATGCGGCGGCATCCTGACGGATCACAAGGCCTGCACGGATCTGCCGGGGCTGCTCGCCATTGGCGAAGCAGCCTGCACCGGCCTTCATGGGGCCAACCGTATGGCCAGCAATTCGTTGCTGGAATGTCTCGTGTTTGCAAGGCAAGCGGCCGAACGCATTCTGTCGACGCTGGATGAACGGCCCGTTCCGCCCGAACTGCCCGACTGGGATGAATCGCAGGTCACCGATTCGGATGAGGAGGTGGTCGTGGCGCACAACTGGGACGAGGTCCGCCGGTTCATGTGGGACTATGTGGGTATCGTCCGCACCGACAAGCGGCTACAGCGGGCGCTGCGCCGGGTCGAGCTGCTTAAGCAGGAAATCAGCGATTATTACGGTAACTTCCGGGTCACCAATGACCTGCTTGAATTGCGCAACCTGGCTATCGTCGCCGAACTGATCATTCGCTGCGCGCTGCTGCGTAAGGAAAGTCGCGGTCTGCACTTCACACTGGATTATCCCGAGACGGATACCCGCCAGCCCCCGCGTAACACCATACTGCATCCCAAATCCCACTGACCGGAATCCCCGACACGCTCGTCATCGTGGCCAACTTGCCATCGACCATGAAAGCCATTGCCATAGAGACACCGGGGAATGCATCAGTCCTGAAGCTGATTGATCGACCGTTACCGCAACCGGGCCCAGGGGAAGTTTTGATTGAAGTGGCGGCAGCGGGGATCAATCGACCGGACATCATGCAGCGACGCGGGCTCTACCCGCCACCACCCGGCGCCTCTGATATTCCCGGCCTGGAGATCGCCGGCCGGGTGGTTGCCCTGGGTGAGGTGGTCCAGGGTATTGCGCTGGGCGATAACGTCTGCGCGCTGGTGACCGGCGGGGGTTATGCGGAATACTGTCTGGCGGCGGCCCCGCTGTGCCTGCCGATCCCTCAAGGTCTGAGTTTTATCGCAGCCGCCACGCTTCCGGAAGCCCTGTTCACGGTGTGGTCAAATGTCTTCGAGCGATGCCAGTTGCAGCCGGGAGAAACCTTGCTGGTCCACGGCGGCACCAGCGGGATTGGCACCACCGCCATCATGCTGGCCACGCTATATGGTGCGCGGGTGCTGGCGACCGCCGGCAGTCCGGAAAAATGCAATGCCTGTCTGTCACTGGGTGCCGTAGCGATCGATTACCGGCAAAGCGACTTAAGGGATCGGGTGATGGAGTTGACCGGCGGCGCCGGGGTCGACGTGATTCT
>DIVI01000127.1:0-9884 GCA_002423305.1 Methylococcus sp. UBA6136
ATTATGTTGGTCGTTGTGGCGATAACATCGATATCCCGGCTCGGGTGATTTCGTATCAGGCTAAAGCTGCCCATGGGAACCTCAAGTACCTTGAGATAATGGAGCTGTTTTGCATAGGCGCGGGCTCTTGCGAAATGTGCCACGCGGACTTTGGGGTTGTCGAGAAGCTCCTGTATTAACGGGGATTCGACCGATTCGATCATTAAAAGAGCATCAATCTCGTGGCGCTGTAATGCGAGACTGGCCTCTTTTTGTGGCAGAGTCAGCATATTAGAGCCTTGCTCCATTCCGCTAAGACGTAGAAGGTCCAGGGCTTTTTGATGGGTTCCTGAGCCGAGATTGCCAATCGAGACATTCTTCCTGAGAAGGCTATGGATCGTGGATTGGTCATCCTCTTCCTTATCCCCCCAATAAAAGAGCCAAAGGGGCTGGTAACCAATGGACCCGAGGGACATCAACTCCTTGTGAGCCTCGTGAGTATCCCGAATTCCGCCCTCAACAAAGGCGGCCTGGATAGGATCCTCATCGTCGCTGACCCTGCGAAGACTATCAAAAGAGCCCTCAGTCTCCACCAACTGAAGGTCGATGCCATTTGCCCGAAAGAAGGCAACATATTTCTGAGCAATGGTGTTTGAGTAGTCAGGGGGGTGTCCGACTGCAAGTCGAACCACCCTTGGTGGCGCAGGTTTTGCCAATGAGAATAGGGCCGCAAGCCCCAAAACAAGAACGACTATCAAAGGCCATAGTTTACGGGCCATGTTGATCCAGGACAGAATCTCATCATGTGACGCAATCCTTATCTCTTCGGCGTGGTCTTTAAGATCATCAAGAAGCTTGGATCTCACGGCGTGTCTCTAGTAGCCATTGAATGGGTTGTTGGCAACCACCTTACGGGTGTGCCCCGGACGAGATCAAGTAACCCCTGGAACGCATGCAGGGCAGGGTGTTCCCTGTCATGCTCCAAGTCCTGATCCTTGAACCCACGGGCATTCATTCTGGTTTTGACGCCGGTCTCCCGAAACACATCATCGGCTCCCCGCTGCGCGCAACCTCCCGATAAAAAAAGATGGTTTGGGGTGTGCCCCTGGAAAGTGGACGCGCTCAAACAGGCTTCCCGCGGTTTACTCCCACGGCGGGGCATCACCGGAATAGGCAACGAAATCTGGGTTGCTGGACGGGATGACGACGCCCGCGGATGCCTGTTTCCGGTTCGATGATGACGGATGCTGGGCGTTCTGGGGTTCCGTGGCCGCCGGTGGGGCGTCCGTGTCCGTGGCATGCCAGCGTTGAAACAGGCTCTTCTCGATGCCGTCGGGCACATACCAGCGTTTACGCGTCGGGTCCCAGCGGGCGCCGAGGGATTTGGCTTCATCTTTCTGGGCGAAGGGAACGGTCAGGTAGAAACGCGCTGTCATGGATCTGGTCGGGGTGGTCGCTGAGATACTGAAGAATTCTTGATTGAGTGTGCCATATCATCCGAGCTATGTGCGGCGTATTGGCAAGGTGATATGGTAAATCGTCATCATGCTGACCCGGCAGACCTCATGAGAATCATCGATCAACAACGACCCGTGAGCAGGAGGAAGTCTTGAGTTCATCCCCGGATGTTTGGGTGCTTTACCATGCCGATTGCCTGGATGGATTGGGGGCCGCCTGGGCGGCGTGGAAGGCACTGGGTGTGACTGCCGTCTATCAACCCGTTCGGCATGGGGATCCGCTCCCCGACATCCCCCCCGGACCCTCTATTTACATCCTCGATTTCTGTTATCCCCCGGAGCTGCTGGTTCAACTGGCGGCCCATGCTGAACGCCTGGTGGTCCTGGATCACCATGAGAGTGCCCAGCGCGCCTATGCGCGTTATCTTGAGGATCAGCCGGCCATCCCGGCGAACCTGCAGGTCCACTTCGATCTGACACGCAGTGGCTGTGCCCTGGGCTGGCTGCACTTTCACCCGCATCAGCCGATGCCGGATCTGCTGGCCCACATCGAAGATCGCGATCTCTGGCACCACCAACTGCCCGGCACCCGGGAAATCAATCAGGCCCTTTATCTTCGGCTGCCGTTAACCTTCGATGCCGTGGAATCGTTAAGTCTGTCGGAGCTGGAGCAGGAGGGCAGGGTGCTGTGCCGCCAGCAACAGCAAAGCGTACAACGCCTCATGCATAGTCGGCATGCCATGCATCTCTGCGGGGTTCACGGGCTGGCTGTCAATGCGCCACCCCAGTTTGCGAGTGACCTGGGAGAAGCCCTGGCCAAGGAGTCCGGAACCTTCGGCCTTATTTACCGNNCCGCTTTAATGGTCAACGTCAGCGATGGGAGTGTTCGCTACGCTCGCGCGGTGAGTTCAACGTCGCCAATCTGGCTACGCAGTTCGGCGGCGGGGGTCATCCCAATGCCGCGGGCTTCACGCTGGAAGCAGCGCAGTCACCCTGCCGGGGCGTACTGGATGTGCCCCTCCCTGCACAGCAAGCCGAATGCTCACAGGCATCTGTCCTCGAGCAGCGGGTTGCCCTGACGGTGGAGTATCAGCACCGGTTTGATCCCTATCGAGGGGCCCGCAAGCGTGCCTACCTGATCGCGGCCGAACGCTGTGGGGTTTCTGCCGAGAGAGCTCGGCAAATGCATGCGGACAGGCAAGCCTGGCTTGAGAACCTATCGGATGCTGACCTGAGGGAGCGGCTGGAGGCCCTTCTGCCTGAGAGCTTGTGAAAACGCCGACAACGCCAGGCCGCAAGGTGTCGGGTTGCGCTTCGTCAATCCAAGCCAAGGGACAGTTCTTATATGAACTCTGCGTGAGGATAGTCATGGGGCGATTCGAAACCAGCAGGCACGTAACCAAGCGGTACGCTTAAATCTGTGTCAAACAGACGTGGGGGCCGCATGGCTACTTTTTGGGCTCCCATAAGGACCCGTACCTACGGTGACGCAGTGCGAATGTCCGCCAATATTCCTTCGGGGTCGTTGGGATTGATGTCGATGAATCGTCGGTTCTGCGAGGTCTCCAGGATCAATGTGGGGAACCCCTTGACCCCATAGTCTTTGGCCAGTGCCATCTGTCGGTCCAGTTCCGCCTGGGTAGCGGGGTGATCCAGGTCGCGGGCAAATCGCTCGGCATCAAGATGCATGTCTCGCGCTGATTCGATCAGGGTGGCGCGATCCGATGGATTGCGAGCCTCGAGGTAATACGCGCGTTGAATGGCCTCAATCATGGCGGGCCCGTAGTCACCTTGTTGACCCGCCGAAATCACTGCGCGACAGGCACGATAGGTCGAGCGCCGGGGTGTGCAGACTTCCCAGTACCGGAAATTGAATTCAGTACCCGGCACCTTCAGTTGAATCGTCCGCCAGATTTCCTGCAGTTTCATGCGCATTTCTTCAGGCATGGCTTCGTCGGTATCCGGCGCCAGACCACCCAGCACCCGAATGAGCTCGACGTTCTCCGGTAATTGCGCTTCAATTTTCCGGAGCGCTGGACGGAACGCCCAGCACCAGCTGCACATGGGGTCCAAGAAGTAGTACAGGCGGAAAATTTGAGGTTGACTGCCCATGGGTAAGGCCTCGGGTGCTGTTGCGTGATCTTCAAGGACGGGGCTGGACCACGGAGTATAAGCGGGTCATGCTTCGAAAACTTGTATCGATTGTCCGAAACCAGGCTGTCTGGCAGTATCGGCGGACGACATCACTGATGGCCATCAGATGCGCCGCGCTTGCCGCTGATTCCAGCCGAGGAGGCTACCTTGGGCAACCTGATTGGCCGCGAGCGGTGGGTTGCCTCGGCAAATGCCTTGCCATGGCCAGCCGTCCAAATCAAAACAAATAGGGAGCCAGAGCTATGCGAAAAAATGCTTTATTGTTGATGCCGATCATGGGCCTTGTTGTTTCCACGGCGGGCTGCCAGCTTCTGGGTAAATCGGACAGCAACGGCATCCGCGGAGGGATGCAGATTGCCAATGAAAAGCTGACCGGAACGGCATCAGAGGGTGCGCTGCGTAGGGTTTATGTGGCCGATTTCAAGCTGGATGCGTCCACGATCAAAACCGACTCGGGCCTTGGCGGGGTTCCTGATCAGGTCGAGCAGACGGGCGGTTTGCTGGGGCGGTTGAGTCAACGAAAGCTTTTTAAATCGGGCATTAGCGGTTCGCCCGAGGAAAAGGCCCACCAGATCGTCGATCTGATGGCCGAAGACCTCGTCAATAGCCTGCAGGACAAAGGGCTTGCCGCTGAGCGCATCGGATCGCTTTCGGGAACCTTGCCCAAGGATGGCTGGTTGATTCAGGGCAATTTCACTGATGTGGATGAGGGTAATCGCATGGAGCGATCTGCCATCGGGTTTGGGCTGGGGTCGACGCAAATGCAGGTCCAGGTGGACGTGAGTGACCTGGCCAGCCCGCAACCAACCCAGCCGTTCATGCGCTTCGGAACCACCAAGGATCCTAGTATGATGCCTGGCGCTGCCTACAATCCCTATGCGCTGGCTGTGAAATTCCATATGCAGAAAAAGGCGACCGGAGAGGACATCCAAAAAACAGCTGACCTCATTGTCGATGAGCTTTCAAAGCACAAGGACGATTTCAAGGCGGAAGCCAAGAAGAGTGCCCATTAGTCTTCCTGGCAATATGGCAAATCCGCAGGATCAGGGAGATTTTTGGACGGCACTCTCCCTGCCGGGCAGTTTTGGAGCACTTTGCCCACATCAAACGCTCCCCACCCCATTTAAAACGGACTCATGAAAACCCCCATTTTTTCTCATGGCCGGTCATTGGCCGCAGTTCTCGCAGGTGTGATGTTCTCGCTTGCGTTAAGTCAAGTAGCCCAGGCGGAAACCATCAAGCTGGGCGGGTTGCCATCGCTGACGGGTAACTGGTCATCTTTGGGCGTGAACAGTGTATGCATGATGGAGTTGGCCCGAGATGAGCTAAACGCATACCTGAAACAGCATGGTTCGGCCAAGCGCATCCAATTGATCATCAAGGACACCCAGTTACGACCCGATCTTGCCGTTCAGCAATATCGGGCACTGGTGGCCCAGGGCGTGGTATCCGTGATTGGTCCCCAATCGAGCGCTGAGGTAGCGGCTCTGGTTGACCCGGTAAAAAATCGCGGTGTCCCGATCATCAGTCAGGGCAGTACTGCCTCGTCCTTGTCTCTGGCTGGCGATCGAATTTATCGCATGGTGCCCAATGACACTCATGAAGCGGAAGCCGTGCGTGCATTATTGCGTCAGCATAGCGTCAAGACCCTTGTGCCCGCCTGGCGTGACGATGCCGGTAACCGGGGTTTGCATGATTCCCTGCAGTCGCAGTTCACTGCCGAGGGTGGCCTGATGTTGGCCGGCGTCAAATACAGCACGGATGACCAGCAGGATTTCACCCCCGTCGTGGCTGAACTGAATCGCCAACTGGGCGAGGCGCTGGCGACCGCCGGCGGTGACGCCAGTAAAGTGGGTATCTATATCGCCGCCTTTGATGAGGTCGTGCGACTGATGAATGCCGCGACTCAATTTCCGTTACTGAAAACGGTGCGCTGGTACGGCAGCGACGGGGTGGCCAATAGCGAAGCCCTGCGAAATGATGCGGTGGCGGCCCAATATGCCATGGACGTGGGTTACCCAAATCCCAATTTGGGACCTCCCACAATGGCGCGGGACAAGTGGCAGCCCCTTGTCGACCTCTGCTTCGCCAAGACTGGCATCTCACCCGATGCCTACGCATTGGCTGCCTATGACGCCACGATGGTGGCAGGACTGAATGCCAGTTATAAAAAGTCGGCACCACGCCTTTCTCGCCATGAGATATTGCCTGAAACGGCCAACCAATATTTTGGTGCGACTGGCTGGACGCGGCTGGATGACATGGGCGACCGTGCCGACGGTGATTTTGACTTCTGGGCGCTGCGGCCGGGGTCAAACGGCCAACCGGAGTGGAAGGTGGTTTGCCATTACAACAGCCTGTCCAACATTATCGAGGGGCAGGATTGCGAGCCTTAGACAGGGGGCTCCTGATTCAAATCGGCTAGCGATAGCCGCTGATCGATCAGTTCAATCCAGTGCATGACCGGCACGCCCGCATCCGGCTGCAGGTGGGCGATGCAGCCGACATTGGCGCTGGCGATGACAGCAGGCTCATGTGCCATCAGGGCCTTGAGCTTGTCCCTTTTCAACTGTCCTGCAATCTCAGGCTGGAGGATCGAGTAGGTCCCCGCCGAGCCGCAACAGAGATGTGCATCGTTCACGGGCGTCAGTTCATAGCCGGCCTCGGTCAGTAATGCCTCCACTGTGCCGCGTATCCGGAAGCCATGCTGAAGCGTGCAGGGGCTGTGAAAGGCGAGTTTGCGGCCTGATTCTGGCAAAGGTGGGCACTGGCTTAATAGTGTTGTGAGCCTGCCCGCTTCGCCTGCGATCAGTGTGCTGATATCCCGGGTGGCTTGGGTCACCTGCTCGGCCCTGTCGGCGTAATCAGCGTCATCTCGCAACAGCTGGCCGTAGTCGAGTACATGGGTGCCGCAGCCGGAGGCTGTCATCAACAGCCCTTCGGCACCAGCATTCAGAAGTGGCCACCAGGCCGAAATATTTCGTCGGGCATCATCTCTGCCGCCTGCCGGATCATTGAGGTGATGCCGTATCGCCCCACAACATCCCGCGCCGGGCGCCTCGATCAGATCGATCTCCAGTCTATCCAAGACCCGTTTGGCCGCTACGTTGATGTTCGGATACAACGCGGGCTGGACGCAGCCGGCCAGGAGTATCCAGCGGCGTGAATGGCGCGGACCGGGAAGGTCGGCTGTCGAGACGGCGGGTGGGATGCGAGCCTGCAAGGATTGGGGCAGGATCGGTCGGACGACCCGTGCCAAACGCAGGGCCGCACCAAACCAGGCGGGTCTCGTCAGCCCGTTTCTCAGCAACCCGCGAACGAGAGCCTCCCCGGTTCGACGAGGCAACCGTTTTTCCACCACGTCCCGGCCTATGTCGAGCAGGTGCGTGTAGTCAACGCCGGACGGGCAGGTCGTTTCGCAGGCACGGCAATTGAGGCAGCGATCCAGATGTAAGCGAGTTTTGGCCGTCGGCTCTGCGCCTTCAAGCACCTGCTTGATCTGGTAAATGCGGCCCCGAGGCCCATCCAGCTCATCCCCGAACAATTGATAGGTCGGACAGGTGGCATTACAGAAGCCGCAGTGCACACATCGGCGGAGGATGTCATGCGCCTCTCGTCCCGCCGCGGTATCGCGAATGAAATCAGCGAGCTGGGTTTCCATCAAAACTCCGGATAGAGCCGACCCCGGTTGAAAACCTGATGGGGATCGAAGCGTTGCTTTAGACGACGATGAATCTCCATCAGCGGGGCCGACGGCGGGGTAAATATGTCATCCCGGGCCTTGCTCCCTCGGAACAGTGTCGCGTGTCCACCGTTCTGTGTGGCGACCTCCCGAATCAAGTCGGGATGAGCGTCACTTTGCAGCCAGCGCTGGGAGCCTCCCCACTCGATCAATATCGGCCCCGAAAGCGCGATGGGGGGTGCGATGGACGGTAATGACAGCCGCCAGATCGGCTGATTTCCGGCAAAGAAGGCGGAGGTCTGTTCACGTAGACCCTGCCAGAATTGCCGGGCGGATAGAGGTTCGAGCCGGTCGCCGCCGAGTGTCTGGCAAGCCGCTGCCACCGCCGCATGAGCGCCCGCCAGTCGTACCGTCATCAGGCCGTTTTCCCAGGCGCTGGCGACCAGGGGCCAGGGCTCTCCTGCCCAGCGATTCATGGTGGTCAGTGCCTCATCTTGTGAAATCTCGAAGCGGAGGCTGGCTTCCGCCAACGGCATCGGCATCACCTTCAGTGAGACCTCCAATATCAATCCCAGCGTGCCCAAGGCACCGACCATCAGGCGGGAGACATCAAAGCCAGCGACGTTTTTCATCACCTCACCACCAAACCGCAATACCCGTCCTTCGCCATCCATGATCCGTACACCCAGCACATGGTCACGCAGGCTCCCCAAGGCGGCACGGGTCGGGCCAGACAAGCCCGAGGCGACCATGCCGCCGAGCGTGGCGTGGCCGAAATGCGGTGGCTCAAAGGCCAAATGTTGCTGATATCTCGCCAGGGCGGATTCCACCTCTGACAAGGGCGTGCCGCATCTCGCCGTGATGACCAGTTCGGTCGGTTCGTAATGAACAATGCCGGAATAGGGACGCGTATCCAGCACCTGACCGACGAGCGGCCCGCCATAAAAGTCCTTGCTGCCGCTTCCCCGGATGCATAAGGGTTGCCATTCAAGGATCTGGCCACGAAATAGATTCAGCGCATCCATGCTCATCAGAAGCGCTCCAGTTCCGGAAATTTCTGTTGTCCCTGATGTATATGCATGCGACCCAACTCGGCACAACGCTGTAGGGTGGGGATGGCCTTGCCGGGATTGAGGAGTCCATCGGGATCGAAAGCCTGTTTCACGGCATGAAAGACGTCTAACTCATCAGGACTGAACTGACCACACATGGCATCAATCTTCTCGAACCCGACACCGTGTTCACCGCTGATGGTGCCGCCCAGCTCAATGGAGCGTTTCAGGATGGCCGCGCCAAACGCTTCGGTGCGCTCAAATTCGCCTGACCTATTGGCGTCATACAGGATCAATGGATGCAGATTGCCGTCGCCGGCATGGAACACGTTGATACAGCGCAGGCCGTATTCCCGCTCCATCTGGGCGATATCGCTGAGCATGGTGGCCACATGTTGTCGGGGGATGGTGCCATCCATGCAGTAATAGTCGGGAGAAATCCGGCCCGCCGCCGGAAACGCAGCCTTGCGCCCTGCCCAAAACAGCTGACGCTCGGCCTCGTTACGGGAAACACGAACTGCCGTGGCACCGTTGTTTTCCAGTACAACCCTCATCCGGGTGATTTCCTCCTCGACGGTCTCTGGGGTGCCATCGGACTCGCACAGGAGAATGGCGGCGGCATTCAGATCGTATCCGGCATTTACAAAGGGCTCGACAGCCCGGGTGGTGGCCTGATCCATTAATTCCAAACCCGCCGGGATAATTCCCGAGCCAATGATGGCGGCCACGGCCTCGCCCGCCGCACGGACATCGGCAAAGCTTGCCAGAATCACTCGAGCCGTCTGCGGCTTCGGTAGCAATTTGAGTATGACCTCGGTTACGACAGCCAGCAGCCCTTCTGAGCCTATCATCAGGGCCAGGAGATCATAGCCTGGGGCATCCAGTGCGTGATGGCCAAATTCGACGATCTCGCCGGACAGGGTGATGGCCCGCACCCGCAGGACATTGTGCAGCGTCAGGCCGTATTTCAGGCAATGAACACCGCCGGAATTCTCGGCGACGTTACCGCCAATGCTGCAGGCGATCTGCGAGCTGGGGTCTGGGGCATAGTAGAGATGATGCGGCGCCGCGGCTTCGGAGACCGCGAGGTTACGAACACCCGGCTGGACGACTGCCGTGCGCGCCAGGGGATCTATCGCCAAAATCCGGTTCAGTCGTGCCAGGGATAAGACAATGCCCTCGGGATGGGGCAGGGCGCCGGCCGAGAGGCCGGTCCCCGCTCCCCGCGGAACCACGGGTGTCTTGGTGGCATGGCATACCTTGAGGATCGCCAAGACCTGCGCCTCAGTCTCCGGGAGGACAACGGCCAATGGCAATCGGCGATAGGCCGACAAGGCGTCGCACTCGTAGGGCCGGAGTTCTTCCTCAGCCGTCAGCAGACTGGCGGGCGGCAGAATCTCAGCCAAGGCCTGAATAAGCCGGGTCTTGGCAGTGTGGGCGGTGTCAGCCGATGGCTCACCTGGATGGACAGTGTGAATCATGATGTTGAAGGCGTGATGTGGCCTATCAGGATAGACGATCAATCTCCCGCGAGCATTCATCCGTGCTCATCAGGGCGGC
>DIVI01000127.1:9957-10753 GCA_002423305.1 Methylococcus sp. UBA6136
GCTTCGCCACATCGCTATGCGACCGTGAATGGCGTGCGTCTTCACTATGTCGAATATGGCAAGGGTCCTCTGATTGTGCTGCTGCATGGTTTCCCGGAGTGCTGGTATGCCTGGCGATTTCAGTTGCCCGCCCTGGCCGAGGCCGGTTATCGGGTCGTTGCCCCGGATCTTCGGGGCTACAACCTCTCTGACAAACCCAAGGGCGTCGCTGCGTACCGATTGGAGTGCCTGGTGGGGGATGTGAAGGAGTTGATCCAGGCCCTGGGTGAAGACAGCGCCGTTGTCGTCGGTCACGACTGGGGTGGCGTGATCGCCTGGCAACTGGCCATGTCCGAACCTCAGGTGGTCAAGAAACTGATCATCCTCAATGCTCCGCATCCTCAACGCTATCTGGAAGCATTGAAAACGCCCGAGCAACTGCTTCGCTCATGGTATGTGGTGTTCTTCCAGCTACCTTGGTTGCCGGAGCTCATGATTCGCGGCTTCGGCTTTGCGGGCCTGAGGCAACGGCTTCTGAATGAACCTGTTCATGCCGATGCCTTTGATGGGGCCAGCGTGAAGGTGTATCAGCAAGCCCTGGCGCAGCCGGGCGCTCTTATGGCAGCCCTCAACTATTACCGGGCTGGTTTTCGCTCGCTGCTGAGAGGTCTGCGTCAGCCGATGCGACCCATCGAAATGCCCACTCTCGTCATCTGGGGCGAGCAGGATCGTTATCTAGGTATCAATCTCCTGCAAGGATTGGAGCCGTGGGTGAAAAATCTGACCGTGGAACAGATTGCCGATGCCAGTCACTGGG
>DIVI01000158.1 GCA_002423305.1 Methylococcus sp. UBA6136
AGATATTGCCGGCAGCGCGCTGCGGGGCAATCCCGGCACGAAACAACGACTCGCTGGCATAAATATTCCCCACGCCTACAACGACATGGCTGTCCATGATCAGGGACTTGACCGCCGCGGTGCGACCACGTGAACGGGCATGAAGATGCTCGGAATTAAAGCCATCACTCAAGGGTTCGGGTCCCAGCGGCGCAATCAGCGCATGTTCTTCCGGATCATCCTCGGTCCAGAGGAGACAACCGAATCGGCGCGGATCATGAAACCGGAGACAGACTCCGCCCCCAAGGATGAGGTCGTAATGATCGTGTTTGCGGGGGGGGATATTGGTTTCGGTTATCCGGAGACTGCCGGACATGCCCAGATGCAGGATCAGGGTGCCCTGCCCGGTGCTGATGAGTATGTATTTTCCCCGGCGAGCCAACCCATGAATCGAGTGTCCCTGTAACTTCTCGCTCAGACCCGAAGGTATCGGCCAGCGTAATCTTCCTTCGCGAACGTTCAGACTTTCGATGATCTGCCCTGAAAGATGAGGCCGAATACCCCGCAGGGTGGTTTCTACTTCAGGTAACTCAGGCATTGTGCTGGTTGAGCCGTCGTTGTGACACAGTCAACTCAGTCGTCCCATTCAACCTTCATCGCCATCGTCATGGCCCTCCTCCCCCGACTCGCCGGATTCATCACGATCGTCATGCGGCTCTGCCGTTTCATCTTCGGAGCCATCCGGTTCATTGGCCGGTGGTGTCTGCGACTTGGGTTTGGGCTGATTTAGAAGCTCTCGCGAGGTTTCGCTGGTCACCTCGTACTGAAGACCCAGATCCCTGCGGCCCAGTACGAGTTCGGGTGACTTTTTTAGGATGATGAACTCAATCGGCGCACCTTCGACGAGACCAATACGGATGGTCTCACCCACCACCTTGGCGTCCATTCGTCTCACATCGATGGCCCGGGACGTCGCCCAGACGGAAGCCAGTTCAGCCAGGTCGGTGCTGGATTCACTAGTCGGCTCTACCGTCCAGTGGCCCTCTGCATTTCTAAGAGCCTTTAGACCAGGCAGTTGAATTTCCTGAATTTTGGATCCTTCGGGGATCAGTCGCTTGTCCACATAGTCAGTCGCGGTGGCGGTAAGGTGATGGAAGAAGTTGTCTTCGACCAGATGCAAGGTATTGCCCAAACGGACATAGCGGCGCATCTTGATCGGATCCGTGCCACCAAACTGCAACGAGTTGTCACCCAAAGTGAGGACGGCCTCAGGAGCGTCGAGCCCGAACTGCCCCGCTTCTTCCGGCTTGAGCGGATAACTCGCCTCGGTGGTGGCTTTGGCCACATCCAGTAACTGGCCGATGCGAACCTGATTGACGGGTGCTGCAAATGGAGCCGTCAGGCGCCACTGTCCGTCCTGTTTTTCAAAGACCAGCGTTTCCTTGTTCTGCAGGGTGACTCGCTTCATTCCCTGGAGATCAACGGCCAGCAAGGGAAAAGGTTCAGCTTCCTTCTTCCCGGGTTTCATAATGGCGACCGTCGCCAGGATCGCAATCAAGGTTAACAGGCCTAGATTGATGAATAGACGTGATCTCATTCAACGACTCCTGCGTTTGAACCAGACCCAGGCACCGATACCGATCAGCAGCACAGGCAAAACAAACAGAAAACCAACGGCAATCGTGCCCGAGGCAAATGCAGACAGTTGCAGCTTGCGATCGGGTGCGATCTTCGCCGGGATATTAATGAGTGCATCACCCCGGCTCAGCCACTGAACCATATTGATACCCAACTCCAGATTGCCGCCATTGCCGAGATAGGTATTGGAGAGAAAATCACCATCGCCCACAACGACGATACGCTGTTCGCTCGGTGTCCTGGCCGCGGATTTGTCATGTTCGACATCCTTATCCGATGGTTCCGGGGTAATCGGACGAGTAATGGCATAGCCCAAATCCAGCGGTCCCTGCCGCTCGCCCTTGGAAGCGTCATAAGCAATCTTGCCCTCTATTGGCCCCAGCTCGGTCCAGGAACGCGCGAGGGTCGCGAGCAAGGGTTCCTTTTCAAAATCGCTCTTTTCCATCTGATCCAATGCCGCCGCGGAGGGGAACATGGTCATTTGTTGAAAACCCTGGGTGATGGTATGTGGCGGATAGTCGGAGACCAAGGCAAATGTCGGATCATCGATCCCGAGTAATTGTGTCGAAGCATCCACCACGACACCGGGCATGAATCTTAAGCCCAGTTGCTTGGCCAAAGGCTCAAGCCCGTGCAATTCTCCCGGATCGCCTAACCACCAGAGATTTCCACCCTTGTTGAGGTAATCCTCGATCAACTTGATTTCTCCCGGCAAAAGGTTCGTTCGTGGCCCGGCGATGACCAAGACATCCGTGTTGTCGGGAATTAAGGGCGTGGTGGCCAGATTTGCCGCCGCAATCGTGAAGCCCTTCCGTTTCAGTTCATCGGCAAATTGTTGGAGGTCATGATTGGCCTTGCCGAGCGGAGAGCGATCACCATGCCCTTCAATGAATACGATGGTTCGCTCTTCAGCCGTCGCCAGACGTTGCAAGGCATTGGTCAGGCTGGTTTCGCCGGCTTCCTGAATCTTTTCAGATCGGCCTTCGTACTCGATAACCAATTCACCATCGACCTGAATACCCATCTGCCGGACTTTTTCCGGCTGTGTGTCGGGATTCACAAACTGCAGGCTCAGGTCTCTCTTGTAACGGCTGTAGCGATCCACCAGGTCACGGATAGGCTCGCGCACCTGCTGATTATCCCGGGCATAGGCCGTAATGGAGACGGGCGCCTTTAGCAGATCCAAAACCTTGCGACTGGCTTCCGACAGCGTATGCCGGTGACTGGCCGTCCAGTCGAATTGCGCGGAATACTGAGTACTCAGCCACGCCACCAGCCCTACGGCAACCAGAAACAACAGGCTAAACAGCAGATTCTGTAGGCGAATTTCGAGATGCGTCTTGCGGTTGATCTTCATTTTTGCAGGCGGTCGTTATCCAGACGATGAACGCTCAACACCAGGAACGTGGTGATGAACAGAACAAAATAAATGAGGTCCGTGGTAGTAATCAGCCCTTTCAAAAGGCCTTCGTAATGACGCAACAGCGACAGGTATTCCAGCACCCCCCCTCCCTGGCTACCCGCATGCGATGACCAGTCAATGATCCACAAAAGCAACAATGCGCCGAACGTGCTGACGGCCGCCACGGTGGGTTGACTGGCCAGTGCTGACATATACAAGCCAAGGGCAGCAAATCCCGCCAGCAGCAAGGTAAGCGCCATGACACAGGCGGCCAGTTTGCCCAGATCAAGGCCACCGCCCCAAAGCAATGACAAGGGCATCAACAGGATCATGCCCACCGTAATCAGCAGAAATCCCAGAACTCCAAGGTATTTGCCCAGCACGATCTCGGTCATGGAGACGGGCGCCGTGAAAAGAAGACTCAGCGTTCGATTTCGACGCTCTTCGCTGATCAACCGCATGGTGAGCATCGGTGTGACCAGCAGAAGAATGATGCCGGCGTTGCCAAACAGCGGTGCGACAATCAGATCCGTGATGCCGGGCGCCTCTTCCATGCCGGCGATGCGGGGCTGCACCATGAGGAAATAATCCAGTTGCGCCAGAAACATGTAAGCCAGGATGATTTGAATAACGCCCAGGATTGTCCAGGCCAGGGGAGATAGAAACAGCGACCGGAATTCGCGTCCGGCAATGACCAACGCCATCATGCGGCTGCCTCCTGGGTAACGGGGGTCTGTCGGGTAATGTCGATGAATATCTGTTCCATGCTGCGTCGCTCCGGTGTCAGTTCACGCAATCCCCAGCCAGACGTCACGATCAGTTGGGCCACCTGCTCCGCCGGATTGCTGTCCTTGTCATGGAAAATTCGGTAACGGTGCTCACCCAGATCGTCGATTTTCTGAATCGCAGGGATAACCGCCAGCCTGGATAAATCCGGTGTCTTGTGCAATTCAACCACAAGGCTAGAGGCACGCATTTGCTGTTCCAACCCCTCGATGCTGTCATTCAGTACCAGCTTCCCCTTGTTGATGATCTGGACCTGAGTACAGGATTCCTGGACCTCGGAAAGAATGTGGGTGGACAGGATCACGCCATGCTCCTGACCGAGATCTCGGATCAATTCACGAATTTCGCGAATCTGCAGCGGATCAAGACCCACCGTAGGTTCATCAAGAATGATCACGGCAGGCATGTGCAGGATAGCCTGGGCGATACCGACTCGTTGCTGGTAGCCCTTGGATAGATTGCCAATGAGCCGATCCTGAACATCGGTCAACCCACAGCGCTCCTTGGCCTGATCAAGAGCCGCTTTCCACTTGTCCCGCGGCAAACCGTGAAGGCGAGCGCAGTAAAGAAGGTATTCGTCCACCGTTAGCTCACGGTAGACCGGCGGAATTTCAGGCAGATAGCCCAGTTCGCGTTTGGCTTCCTTGGGGTTGTCGAGAATATCGAGGCCATTGACCTGAATCTGCCCCGATGTAGGGGCCAGGTTGCCGCAGATCATCTGCATGGTTGATGATTTGCCGGCGCCGTTGGGACCCAGAAAACCAAGAATTTCGCCTTTTTGAAGCGTAAAGGTGACGTTATCGACAGCGCAATGGTCGCCGTAAAAACGAGTGAGTTGATCGACCTGGATAAGCTCATTCATGTTGGTAATGCATTGACAGCCTGATGGTGCGAGGCATTGAAGTTAGCCGTAAAAAGAACATGCGGAGTTGACCCTGTCAGTCATTTCCATTACATAGATTACGCGAGGAACGGTCAGGTGGACTGCAGCCGGCTACAAATTTCCCGGCAACATTTAGACAATCAGGGAATAAGCGTCCTGTGCGCTTTCTACCTGAAAAATCTAATCCCCTGAAACGGATCACGTAATCAATAACGAGGCGCACCAACTTCGTGTCATGCGCCCAGGAAATTATAACGAGGAGATTGGCTTATGCGAATTGGTGTTCCCAAAGAAGTGCACGCCGGCGAGAAGCGTGTTGCCACGGTACCGGAGGTCGCTGAAAAGCTGATCAAGTTGGGGTTTTCCGTTTCCGTGGAGAGCGGTGCGGGTGAAGGCGCCAACTATTCCGATGAGGCATACCGTGGTGTCGGTTGCGAGATAGCCGACCGGGCTGGGGTTTGGTCTGAGTCAGACATCATTCTCAAGGTGCGCGGTCCGGAAATCCAC
>DIVI01000117.1 GCA_002423305.1 Methylococcus sp. UBA6136
TCGAGTTTGTCAAAGCGTGAGAAGACACGGCGAAATCCCTTGAGTCGGCGAAACAGCCGTTCAACCTCATTGCGCTTGCGATACATGGCTTTGTCGTATTCCCATGGATCCAGACGATTGCTCTTGGGAGGTACGACGGGGACATAGCCGAGATCCAGCGCTAATTGGCGTGTGTCGTCGCCTTCATAGGCGCGATCCATGAGCAGCGGTGTAGGCTCTGCCACCGGCCCAAAATCGATCAGCAGCTGGCGTCCCGCAGGCGCGTCGTGATCTTGGCCGGGGGAGAGCCGGAAGGTGATTGCGCAGCGATCACTCGCGGCAACCAGATGAATTTTGGTGGTCCAGCCACCACGGGATTTGCCGATGGCTTGGGGACCGTTTTTTTTGAGCGCCGGTACCATCGGGGTGCACCTTGATGATCGTGCTGTCGAGGGAAACAGCTTCAATCTTGACCTGGATGATTTGCCGAGCTTGCATGGCCTCAAAGACCTGATCCAGGACGCCGCTCTTGGCCCAGCGCATCATGCGGGTGTAGACCGTGTGCCAGGGTCCAAAATGCTCGGGGAGGCCCCGCCATTTGCAGCCCTGTTCGGCGACATACAGAATGGCATTGAGGACCTGAAGGTTGGAGAGTCGCACATTACCGCGCTGAACCGGGAGGCAGTGGGCGATTTGTTGGTATTGGGTTTCGCTGATTTCCATGGGCGAATTATACCCGAATAAGTGTTAACAGGCCCTAGTAGAGTATGCTTTTTGATGCTCTCCCGCTTTGGTGTTAGCTGACAGTGACCCGCCTAATCAAGTACCTAGACCGTCAAGTTTGGCTTTCCTGAAGACGCGCCAACAACCCCGAACGTCGAGATGTCTGCTTACTGATCCCTTCCTTCAATACGGACTCAGGACTCACCAGCAGCACCTCCGAGCGTGCACGGGTGACGGCGGTATAGAGCAGTTCTCGGGTCACCACCCGAGTGCTCACAGCGGGTAAAACCAATGCGATTTGCTGAAACTCCGAACCCTGGGACTTGTGTACCGTCATGGCAAAAGCCGTGTCAAGCTCGGGCAACCGTGCCAAAGGGACTGACCGGTATCCATCGCCCCCTTCTCCCGGAAAATACACCTGCAAGGCGCCGTCATCTCCTCCTGCGAGGGTAATGCCGATATCTCCATTAAAGAGGCGGGTGCTGTAATCATTGCGCAGCACCATGACGGGCCGACCCGGATACCAGTCAGCTCCGTGCCCGTTATCAAGGACCTGTCCGATTTTCCGGCGAACTGAATCGGCGATGAGTCGATTCAATGCATCCAATCCTCTTGTCGTGTTATGGATTGCACACAGCACCCGAAACTGGTTAAAAACATTGAAGATGACATCCAGATCGGTGGCCTCAGTTACCCGATCGGGCAAGGCCGCCATATAGTCGGCATAGCCCGCCAGAAGACTTTTCTGTACCGATGCGGAGAGAGGCTCTCCTTCATCGGGCACCCAGGTGATGTTTGGGGTAAACCCCGACTTTAGCCAGGTTAATGCCGGGGGGACTTGGTCAGGCAGTTCCCCCATCCCCTGGTTGATTCTGGCGGCTAACTCTCCGATGCCAGGGGCTTCGTGAAAGCGATAGTTCCGGGTAAACCAGACCACAGCATCCTCCAGCGGTGTGGACTGGATGGCCGGGGGAGGCACGATAGCTGCCTGCGGGGTCTGAGCGAGCCGGGACAACGCCTGGGCTCTGTTGGGAGTCAGGCTGGGATCTGCAGCAATTTCGGCAAAGACGGCTCCAGCCTCCACCGCCGCCAACTGATCCTTGTCACCGAGCAGAATCAACCGGGCACCTGCCGGCAGAGCCTCCAGCAGTCGGGAGGCCAATGCCAGATCCAGCATGGAGGCTTCATCCACCACCAGAAGATCGATCGCCAAAAGATGATCGCGATCATGACGGAACCCGCCCTCAGGTCGCACACCGAGCAACCGATGAAGGGTCCGGGCCTCGCGGGGAAGTTTTTCTGCCAGATCCGAAGGCAACAGTCCCTCCTCCGTCAGACGAGCGACCTGGCCATGCAAGGCCTCGACCATGCGCGCCGCGGCCTTACCGGTCGGCGCTGCCAGGGCGATGCGACACTCAGGCTGATCGATCAGAAGGCAAGCAAGCAGTTTGATGACCGTGGTGGTCTTGCCGGTACCCGGCCCACCACTGATGATGGTCAGTCGGCTCAGCAGGGCCATGCCAGCCGCAAGCTTTTGCCAATCCACCTCCACTTCGCCGGTGTCTGCAAACAGTTCATTCAACAGCGTTGTCGCCTTCGCTGAAGGGGTGCCCTCGACCGGCCGGGCCAAGGCCCTCAGCGATTCTGCCAAATTACGTTCCAGCTGAAAGTAGCGCTGCAGATAGAGTCGCTCTCCGCCATCCTGAATCAACGGCAAAACCCCAGTGTTCTCAGGCCGGCAGACCATTCCGGTCGACAGCAAGGTGGCTCGGTCATCTTCCGGCCAGGCGGAAAGGTCAGCACAAACATGCCCCTCAGTAGTCGCCAGTACCGCCTCCCGGGCGGCTTGCTTAAGCAGTTCCCTTGTCGCGTCATTGGAGTCCGGCTGCGTTTCCTGGCACCACCGCGCCAGATGCATGGCAAACCGATTCGCTAGGCGCTGACCCGGACTGGGGAGTTGGGGACTTTTCTCAGACATGCTCATGGGTTTGCAGTAATTGTTCGAACGCCATCACGGTCTCCAACGGGGTTCGCTCATAGAGCACGCCGGTCGGAAAGCCGTTATCGTCTTTCCAACCAGGACGCAACCCACGGACAAAGAGATAGTAGGCCCCGCCAAAATCTCGCTCATAGTCATAGTCAGGGAGCCGAGAGGTCAGAAAGCGATGGAGCGCCAAGGTGTAGACCAGGGACTGAAGGGAATAGGCATGCTCCCGCATTTCATCCCGGAGTCGTGGCAGGGTGTAGTCCTGGACCGAGTACCCTAGATGATTGGACTTCCAGTCCAGCAGGTAGTAGCGACCCGCCTGCCGGAACACAAGATCAATGGCGCCATTGAGATACCCCTGAATGTCACGGAAAGATAACCTTGGGACATCGAGCCCCGCATGATTGATCAGGGCGTTAAGCGGTCGAGCCTCTACCCGGTCCACCCCGAGGGTAAAGCTTAATTCACGCAGTTGATCCGTCCGTGGGACCTGGACCAGGAGGTAGGTGTCTCCCGCGCCATTGGGAAGAGGCGTGTTAAGGACATTGGCCAAAACACCTTCCATCTGCTCCCTCACCGTTTCAGCCCCGCGCTGGGGGTAGTCCGTTAACGCTCGATCGATCGCCGTTGGCCATTGGGTGCTGGCCGCAAAATCGGCATGTTCAAACAGACTGTGTAGACAGTTGCCGGCAAAAGCGCCTTGGGGGAAGTTCAGGATATCCGACGCATCCAAATCATCCGGCTTGGGCGAACGCTTTTTAGGACTCTGGATATCCTGATCATGATCCGCCCCCTCTTCACCGACCGGTCGATGACGGATCATCCCCGAGAAACTGCCCCGATTCCAGGCCTCTTCCATCGTGCGCGAGAACTTTCTGGCGGAGTACTCCAGGTCCGATTTCGGTTTGTCAAGCTGGGGAATCTGAGCCAACACCGGCAGCGGCTCAATGGACAAACTGGCCTTGACTTCCGCGCCAGGCCCTTGCGTGAGCGAATGCCAAGCCTCAAGGATACTTTCCGGAGTTTGCTGATTTTTCTTGGAGTCAATCCAATCTTCCGGAGCCACCCCCTGACCGCAGGCCAACCAGTTGAGCAGGCTTCTTGAGGCCTCCCCATAGGTCGGTCCATTTCTGCCGGCGTTGCTGTATACCCCTGCAATCAGATAGCTTCGGTAAACGGCCCGGGTCAAGGCCACATACATCAGCCGCACAGACTCGGCGGCATCCTCGAACCGGATGAGCGACTTGACCGGATCGCTGCCGTAACTGGCCGGATCAAAGTCGATGACACTGCCGTCGACGCCGGGATCGTAGTACCGGCGAAGATCTGCCTCCCTGGGCTTGCTGTTGCGATAGCCAACCCAGAGGAACGGGCAAAACACGAGGTTATATTCCAGCCCCTTGGATTTGTGGATGGTGACGATCTTGACCCGTTGGCTATCGGACTCCAACCGTAACTGGGCGCCTTCTCCGCCGGTGGTTTCGATGCGGCAGCCATGCAGCCAGCGCAGCAAGGCATCGATTCCTTCGTGGGTCTGAGCTGCCGTGGCCAGCAGTTCCCCCAGATGCAGGAGATTGGTAAGGCGCCGCTCACCGGATGGCTGACCGAGCAGGCGGGATTCCACCCCTTCGTCACGCAGCAGTTGCCGAAACATGACCGGGAAGCCCTTTTTCTCCCAAAGATCCCGATAGCCGGCAAACCGGTCGACCCGGGCAAAAAAGTCGGCTTCGTCCTGATCCAGCGCATCGAGTGTCTCAGCAGTACCGCCCAGGAGGTCAGTGGCCAGTGCAGCCCGCAGCAGACCGTCTCGCTTTTCGGCGATGGCGAGCAGAATGCGCTCAAGCTCTTCGGCTTCCAGTGTGGTCCAGACGCTGGCCAAGGATAATTCCACGCAGGCGACTCCCTGGGCCTCGAGCGTCCGCCGCATCAGCTTGCCCTCCCGATGGCTGCGCACCAGCACGGCGATATCCCCGGCTGTCAGTCCCCTGTCCCCTATCCTGATTTCTTCAGCCATCCCGGCATTCAGCAATCGGACAATTTCCCCAACGGTCGCATTGGCCGCCAGTTGATTGGCGTCCTCCCGTGTCGGCATCCCGCCTTCATCGGTCCGGAGGGTCCAGATCTGGAGGTCGGCGCGTTTTTCGCCGCTCGTATCCGTGAGAGGCAACAGAGTGGCCTGTTTTTGGCCCACGCCCACGGGACGGTACTCAATGCCTGACTGCAGAAAAGCCGATTCATTGGCCGCGAACAGGACATTGCCCGCCCCGATGAGTCCCGGTACCGAACGTTGATTGCGAGGCAATGAATATTTGGCATTGGCCAGCTGCTGCGCCGAAAGATAAGTGTGCAGATCTGCGTTGCGGAAGCGATAGATCGCTTGCTTGGGATCGCCTACCAGAAAGAGTGGCAGCCCTGGCTCACCCTCGGGGACATAAATTTTCCGGAAAATTCCGAACTGCAGGGGATCGGTATCCTGGAACTCATCGATCAGCGCCGCCGGGAACCGCACTCGCAGCGCCCTGGCCAGTTCATCGCCCTGGTCTGTCACCAAGGCTCGATGCAGATTGGTCAGCATGTCATCGAAGCTGACCACCCGCTGTTGCCGGCGACGTTGGCGGAGGACGTTCGGCACCTCCGCCACCAGGCGCCGCAGGAGGCGAAGCCGCGCATATTCCAGGGCTTTGTCTTGCGCTTCACAGGCGGCCAACAGCTTTTCAGCGGCCTCAAAAAAATCATGCTGCGGAGGCGTCATGTTCTTTTTGGTGCCCTGCCCCACCGCCAACTTGTCCTGACGGTAGAGTGAAAGCTTGTTGTCCTTGATCCGATGATGTCCCCCGGTCGGGTTCATCGAAGCAAACCAGGCTGCCCATTCCTGAAATCCCTGATCAATTCTCTCGGGACTGTAGCTGGTTTTTTTCAGACGCTCTTCATCCAGTGCACGATGCAATTCCTCCACGACTGATGAACCGGCATCCGGCTGCCAGATTGCCCGGGTTTCGTGAAATGCGGACTCAATCTCCGTCGCATCAGGCAGGGCCATCTGATCAAGATCCTGTGGCCAAATGGGGTCTGCGAGCGGTTGCCCAAGGACTGCCTTCACTATCCCGGCCAGCTTGGTCGGCGAATCCTTGTGCTTGACCAGGTAATTGGCCAGCATCGGCGTCATGGGCTCGACCGGCGACAAGGACTCTGTGTTGGGAGAGAGCTCGGAGGGTTCATCGGGAGACATAAGTTCCCCCTGAGGATAGGCAATGTGTCGGCGCCAGAAATCCTGAACGACCTGTTCAAGGCCTTCGCTATCGTCCTCCACCGCCTCCAGCTGAAACGGTTGGCCGGCAGAAAACGGAGCGTCGCCGAGTGCGCGCTGGCAGAAACCATGAATGGTGAAGATGGCGGCTTCGTCAAAACTCTCGCGCGCAAGCTTCAGTCGGGCCAGAATCCGCGAATCGTTCCGCCCCTGGCCCTTTAGATGAGTAATCAGGTCGGCAACAAAGGCATCACCGGAATTTTCCCGCCCCCCCGAAAGGGCATCAATCATCTCGACGATGCGCTTCCTGATACGATCACGGAGTTCCGCCGTCGCCGCCTTGGTAAATGTCACCACCAGAATCTGACTGACCGACAGTTCGCGCTCGACCAGCAAGCGAAGATAAAGGCCAGAAATATTCCAGGTCTTGCCGGTCCCGGCAGAGGCCTCGATGAGGTTAAGCCCGTCGAGCGGGCATTGGAGCGGGTTGAGGTCGCTGAAATCACTCATCACCATCGTCCTCCGCCACGTCTTCATCCATCACCACCGAGGCCATGAACGGCAGAAATACTCCCCTGGCACAGCCCTCAAATTCGTCATCCAGTGGATCAGCCACCCCCCGCAAGGCAAGGGCATAGGCGCTACCGGTACTTTCGCCATAGCCACTGTAGCCGACCTCCCATTTCTTGCGGGCCGCCTTGATAGCCTTGCCGGCCTCGGCCTCATCCCAGGCTTCGGCGTAAGCCCAGGCGCTCTTGGGGAAGAAGGGGAGCGGTCGGGTCTGACCTTCGCGATAGAGTGTCACCAGCGCCGAGAGACGTTCCGAGGCATCCGCCACGGGCGGCAATTGATAGCCACCGGTTCGGGCGATCCAGTGGGTCACCGGATCAACACCGACTGGGGCCAGGGCATTCAGGAAAAGATGCTGGATCCAGCCCCCCAGTCGATCATTCGGACGCAGTTCGTCATAGCGCCAGCAGACGAGACCCCCGGCTCTCAGTTCCGTCATTTCGCCGACAAGACGCCAGGTTTCACCGTCGATAGCAAAGTCCAGATGGCCCGACACCGGCGCCAGGACGGCACCCTGATGGGCTTCGCGCAATCGTTCCGTAAATTGAGTCAGTTGCCCGAGTTCCTGCTCCAGCAGGCGTTCTCCCAGATAACCGGGTGGGTAGGCCCCACAGGCACGGGCCACGGCACGGAGCGATTCGGGATCTACAGTCTCGGCCTTGAGGCTTTGGCGCAACTGGTCCGCGAGTCGCCCCGGACTGTTCCAGGCAGGCAGGAACAGTTCCTCGTCGACCAGTTCCTCCTCCGCTTCCGCCAACGTAACCTGCAGACGTCGCTGCAGCAGGTACTGACAGGGATTTCGAAAAAACCGGATCAGATCGTCGAGTGACAGGTCGCGCGCATCCGTCTCGTGTCGGGGGAGGGCTTCAGTGAAGAATCGGCTGCCGGGCAAACGGGCGCTTTCGTCTTGTTCTCCCCCCTCCTCCACCCCTGCGTCGGAGTCAGGTTCGGGCAAGTCAACTGCAAGCTGCATCGGTTGGCCCAGTGCGCTGGCGTACTCCTCCACATAGCTGAACCAGGGGCCGGATGTGTCCCCGGCGGATACTGTGAAATATTTCGGTGAAAAGGCTTGCAGCGGATGGCAGTGCTGCCAGGGACGATCCTCGCGCCCGGTCCGCGTTACCAGATAATCGGAAAGTTCGGCCAGGAGGATCGATGGCGTCAGTTCGCTGTCGTCACGGATGCTGCGACCGGTATGACTGAGATTCAGGCGATCACGGGCAGCCAGCACCAGATCCAGAAACAGGTTGCGGTCATCGCGGCCACGCTGGCGGTCACCCAGTTGTGCCGGGCCCTGCGCCAGCAGGTCGAATTCATCCGGGCGGTTGACCGATGGGAACACCGTATCGTCCAGACCAAGCGCGCAAATGACCCGGTAGGGCAATCCGCGCATGGGACCCAGTCCGGCAAAGGTCACCCGCCCTTCGGGCGTAGCCCCGCGTGCACTGGCCTCAAGTTGTTCCGTCAATGCCTGAGCGATGACATCGAGGTTCAGCGGTTCCATCACGCCGGTGTCTTCCAGCACCTTACCCAGACCCTCAATGGCGCGGCGGACTTCGGTGGTGTCATCAAGGGTTTCGCGAGAGGATTCGAAAAAGCCATCAAGCCAGCGGGAAATTCGTTGGCACCAGTCCTGGCCAGTGACAGTCTGTCTGGCTTCTGCAGCGGCGGCCTCGAGCTCGGCAACGCACTGATCAAAGGCACCAAGGGCCAGCGCCGAAGACCCCTCCACCCACCCGGCCGGGAGATGGCCGGCCAGCGGCGTATCCATACCCAGGGTGGCGTAGGCGAGGAACAATCGATCCAGTCCCTCGCCAAGGCTCCCGGCGGTCTCGGCAGGGAGATCGAGGCGGGAACGATGGGCGGCATTCAGCCCCCAATGGATATCTGCTTCTCGCATCCAGCGATGTAACGTCTCCAGATCGTCCGCACTCAGCTTGTAGCGCAAGGCCACCAGAGGGTGGCGCAGCAGGGCAAAGACCTCGCTGGCCTTGAACCGGGAAGGTAGGAGCGTCAGCAATTCGATCAGTCCCGCCGCGACCGGATTGGCCTTGGCCCGGGGCAACCCGGTCAATGCGATGGGAATCCGACGTTCCGGCGGGGCCGTCTCGAACACGGCAGTAATCAGGGGTGCCGCGTCCTCCAGGTTCGGCATCACCACCAGCACATCACTTGCCGTGAGGTCTGGACTCCGGTCGAAGAGGTCCAGTAACTGATCGTGAAGTACCTCCAGTTGGCGCGTCAGGGAATGGCAGACATGAATCTGGATGCTCTGATCATCAGCTTGATACTCGAATACGGACTCATCAGCCTGCGCCGGGTCGACCAGATCCAGGATGTCGCGCTGAACCCGATGCAGGAGGGTGACCGGGGCTGGCGCCAATTCATCAGGCGAATAGAGTTCGTCTTCGATTAACGAGGCGCCGGGCAACTCGGCCAGTTGCTGCAACAATCCCTGGGTCTGACGGCCCCACCCCCCCAACAGGGGATTCCCAACTTCGTGGTATTCCACTTTGCCCTCGGCTTCGAGATGCGCCATTCGTTTAGAGGTAGTGATCTCGTTCCAGAAGTGCCGACAGGGATTGAGGACGTAGAGATGGATATCCATCATTCGCGACAGCCCAGCCAGGATATTGAGATATAGGGGGGGGATGTCGGGCAGGCAGAACACTGAAACCCGGGGCGGCAGGTCATTTGGACGAAGGGTCGTCGTGGCCGAATTCAGCGATTGAAAAAACTTCTCCGCCGGGTGTTCGGAACCGATGTCCATGGCGGCCAGCAAGGCACGCCAGAGATCCGCCTGCCAAGCCTGATCCGCCGTGACCGATTCCGGGGCGACGCCAAAAGCCACCGGTTGTCCCGCCGCCCAGGCATTGACCCAGGTTTGTCGGTAGGTAATGTATTGATCAAACAGCCGCGCCACCCGTTGTGCCAGTTCAAAGCGCATCAGGGGATCCGACTCGGCATGGACCAGATAAGCGGCCAATCGAGGATGGCGGCCGGTGAATGACGCGTCGCCCAACTGCCCGAAGATACGCCAGACCAGCTTCTCCGGCGCAAAGGGGGAATCACCGGAGACGTCGACGACCCTTGCCAGCTGTTGCCAGATCCACTGCGCCAGAAACCCGAACCGAACATTGGTGCAGATTGTCTTCTCGCGCGCCCAATCCAGTTCCAGCTGCCGTCGAATTGCAGTGCCGGGCACGATGATGGACTCGGAGACGAAGGGGTCAGTCCGGCCAGAGGCTAACGGATCAAGGTCGGCCAAAAGACGCCGGGTCAGTGCCGCATGACGGTTCGAAAAGATCAGGTTGAGCATGAACAGGAATCCTTAATCTTCATCCAAAGACCAGACGTCCGCGGGGCGCTCCAATATTTATTGACCCCACTCAGCTCCCCCCCAATCAGTGCCACGATCCAAACAGACAGTGAGCAAACTCATGTCCCAATGTGATCAGGGTCACTTTACGGGGGACGATGATATGACACACATCCAATACAGCGACTCTTTTCCAGAATGAGCAGGCCTCCACCGCAAATCCAAACGCCTTGTTGCCCCGGCTTTTGCGTTCATCGTTACAACGCCCCTGAACATCCCTGGCATATTCGATGGTGATGGTCGACATCGTGGTCATCGTTTTTTTCATATCGAAGATGCGTTCGGGGTCTTCGTGAAAGGACCCGGCGAGCACCTGGGTGGAGAATAACACCATGATCAAGAGGGGTTTCATCCTTGAGACGAGATCACAACGATGAACTGGCCCCACCGGCCAGGCTGGAAAAACGATAGATGTATTTGCGGTTGGGGCGCGGGTTGGTATGCGGACCGACCATCACCCAGATCTCGTCGCCCCGAATCTGCACGCCGTGCACCCGCTCCTGGGAAGGATTGAGGTTGATGCAGGGTATGCGCCGGGTCGTGTTTTCGCCGGGGCGAATGACTTCAAGGGAATTGGAGGATTTGTTATAAATCGCGTAACCATCGGTCATGGGTCTGTCTCCTGATGTTGGGGTGGTCAATCCGGGGGGCGGAATAATTCCCCCCGGACAGGTTTTTGGGATCTCTTTCTGGAAAGGCGCTATTCGGTAGTGGTCTCAGCATCAGGGGCTTCGGCAGTGTCCGATTCCTCCACAGATTCCTCGGCGGCTTCCCGATCGAGCATGGCCTGCCACGCTTGCTGGGCGGTCTGCCGGCCATACATGATGGCCAGCATGCCAGGCGCGTAATGTTCGATGGCCGAATGCACATCGTGGCGCATGCGTCGGACCATGGCGACCGTGAGTGCACTGTCCTCAGGGATGACGGTGCATACCGCTCGCCATTCGCCATCATTGAGGTCGAATTCGAACTTGGCCAGAAACAGCCGGTAGTTGGCCCGCGTCAGGTATTCCATGACGGCCATGCGCTGGTCTTCCGGAACGGTAAAAGGGACATAGGCGAAGATGCCCAATCGATTGCGGCTGACCCCAATATCAAATACGGTCCGACTGACCACCGGTTCGACATGGATACGGGTTGTCAGCAATACCCGCTCGCCCTCGTCCCGTTCGCTTTGTTCATAACTCCAACCCTTGTCATCGAGATAGGCCTTGACGCTGTCCACCAGGGTCGACTGTTGCGCCGGGGCTGGCGTTGGCTGCTGGCTGTCCTGCTTGCGGGTACTCATGCGCTGACCTCCCCGGAGGCAGCAGCTTCCTTCTCATCCCGTCCCTGATAGCTTTCAAACGCGGCCTGCGGCGTGAGTTCTCCAAAGGCGATGGCCATCATCCAGGGATAGGCATCGTTGAGATTGAAGTGGGCGGCATTTTCAAGGCTATTGATCATGGCCTGGCTCAGATGACTGTCTGCCACCGTGACCGTGGCGACGGAACGAATTTCCCCGTCATCCAGATCCATCTCGATCTTGCCCAGATAGCGGGTGTAGTTGACCCGGGTCAGGTATTCGGCGACGGCCAGGCGCTTGGCTTCGGGGATATAGATGGCGGAGTAGACATACACGCCGAAGCGTTCCCGCCCATCGTCGGCATCAAAGCTGGAGCGAAATTCACCGTTGGGCAGGGTCACGCCGGCCCCGTACATGGTCAGGCCGTCCCGTTCATCAATCTCGTAATTCCAGCCCTCCTGGTCCAGATACTTTTGAACGGCCTCGGCAATGGGCCGGGGTGATTCTTTTTCAGAGGTCATCGTGCCTCCTCCCGAAGGGGTTAAGGGGGATCCGGACAATCCGGATTCCATGGACAACACAATAAGGCGGGGGGATGACAGAGTGAGTCGCGGCGATGGGACATCGTCAAATCAGATTTTTATTACCGCGCGACCCACTTTGTCACGGGAGGGTTCTACTGTTTGCGCCAAGGTTGCGGTATCCCCCATTCAGCCCCATCAGAGGGTCGCCTTTGAAGGATGACATGGGAACTCACAACCCGCCCTATCACTTCTTTGGAGCACAGACCATGTCATACACCACCGATAACCGCGGTTATTTCTCCAAGTTTCACCGTGGGTTCACGGTCCAGCAGGTAGAAAACGGCTGGATCATTTTGAACTTTCCCAACTGGGCAACCTATGGTCCGGTCAATCAGGGACCCTTCGGGACTTATCAGATTGCCTGCATGCAGATTGATCGTTTATTGAATTCTCAGCGGTGACACTCATGAAGACCTTTATATTTTTCGTCACCTTGCTCTTCACCTCATCCTCCTGGGCATGGGGTCCAGGCTGGGGCCCCGGGTGGGGTCCCGGCTGGTATCCGGGTTGGGGGCCTGGCTTTTATGGCGGCATGGGATATGGCGGGGGGTATGGCATGTACGGAATGTCCATGATTCAGACGCCTTCCTTCAACTACACGACCACCATTGTTCAGTCCCCGCCCATTGTCATTAACTCACGCGGTGAACCGTTGGTAGTGACGACCCCACAAGGGGTAACACGCACCCCGGATGGACGTTGATTTCAGTCAACCTAACTTAAGGGAGAATTCGCCATGAAAACCGTGATCGCCTTGTTTCTGTTCTGTGTCGTGGGTTCGACTCATGCGGAACAACCGTTTGGCCCTTTCAACCAGCAGTACACCCTAAACCAGAATCAACAATATGGCTCTACCAATTGGTACAGTTCTGCGCTAGGCATGGGGGTCGCGCAGGCCGGCGTGACGTTGATTGGGGGCTTGGTGAATGCCATGTCACGTCCGGATCCCGTGGTTTACATGCAGCCGCAACAAACCCCGGTCGTCATACAAACTCAGGAACCCTCCAGACAGGCCAGCGTGACACACGCCGGGAATCCCGGAACCTGTAGCATGCAAACGCTCTACGACCGCCAAGGAAATCCGCGCTATGTGAAGGTCTGCGATTAAGAGGAAAGAATCCGGACGTCCATCCAGAAATGGGTGGATGTCCATTCCCCCTTACCGGAGAGGGTGATCAAATCCTCACTCACACTTGATCCCCGTTTGGGCAGTGGCGTAAGTTTGGGATCCAAATGATCTGGGTTGCTGGTAATACAGACCCTGACTTGAGAGGAAATCACGCCCATGGCTACTGATAGGAAATCGAATCGCAACGAACCCAAGGATGCGATCCTGCGCCAATGGGTGATGCTACAACTGATTCCGAGGGAGCCCGGCGGAATTACTGCACAGCAACTGCGAAAGAAACTGGCAGAGGCCGACCCGCTCTACGATGTGCACAAGCGCACCATTGAGCGCAATCTGATGCAGATGATGAGCATCTTCCCGACCCTGGATTACCGGGAGCAGGCTGGAGGCAATCTCTGGTTCTGGGAAAAGGACACAGTCATCGACATTCCCAAACTGGATGCCAAGACGGCCCTGATGTTTCGTCTGGCCCAGGACTACCTGGCGCCAATGTTGCCCAAGGCCACCTTGGGCGAACTGATGCCACATTTCAAACAGGCAGAGAAGACCCTCAAGGAACTGGCGGATCGGAGCTATACCTACTGGCCGGATAAAGTCCGCATCATCCAGAATTCCATCCAACTCAAGCACCCCGAAATCAACCCAGGAATCCTGGCGACGGTCTATGAGGCGCTGTTCGCTGATTTGAAATTGGACATCAACTACCGAATCCGCGGTGGTGAAGAGCGCGACTACCGCGCTAGTTTGTTGGGGTTGGTATTCCGGGACGGAGTGGTTTATGCCGTCTGCACGCTGGATGGCAAGGACGCCGTGCGCCAACTGCCACTGCACCGGATGCTTGCGGCTGAATTGACGAGTGAAGCCAGTTTGCGCCCACCGGGATTTGTACTCGATGATTACATCAAGACGTTCTTCGATTATCCGCTACGGGAATTGCAGTCGAACGCCGATCACCGCGATGAGATTCCTGACCGCATCACCGTTACGCTGGCGCTCAACCCGGTGTCCGCGGTGCATCTGAAGGAATCCCCACTCGCGGATGATCAGATAGTGGAAACCTTGCCCGATGGTCGCGAGGCGATTACGGCGACTGTCAGCAATACGGAAAGGTTGCGTTGGTGGATATTGAGTTACGGTGCCTATATGGAGGTTCTAGCGCCAGAGCATCTCAGGCGAGAAATCAGGCATAAGCTCACAACAGCCGCACTAAATTATGGAACCATAATCTGATTTAAAACGAAATCGTGCGGGAGTGAGATTCGCCTGGACTTACATCCACGAAGAGCATCTACTCAGATGCTCTTCTCCCCCGCATTCGCATCCGCTTTCTCAGTCCATTGGAAGAAATACTGAGACGGGGACAGGTAGCACATAATGAAAAACAACGCATCCACGTAGCGACGCGTCCGGGGATGTTTTCACGCCCCCGCAAAAAAGGCCAAGCCCAGGGGTGACGCATTAACGCCACTGGAAGTTAAACTGCAACTCGTCCAACAAGCCTGTAGATTTATTCGAGAGCCCCATTCAGCGACTATTAAATTTCCCCTATCCACCCGATATAAAAATGAATAACAACAAAGAACATATAGAACAAGATCATAATAGGACAGCTTACAATGTACATGTCTTTTATGAAAAAGGGTTTGACAAGTCAGTTTCCAGGAAATCAATACAATGGTTTGAAAACTTTCCAGGGCCAATTAAGGTAACTTTAGGAAGGGCAATTGATATAAAAATAAATCCTGACGGAAAGCTCAAGTGGGATCATATTTTTGAAGCAATGAACTCCGCTCGACTAGAGGCGCGCCTAAATTATGAAGATTTTGTTTTTCTTATAACAAAAACCCCAAACGAATTAAATTGGTTTGCAGCTTGTGACCTTAGCAATCCAAGAAATAGATTTGGTCACTCTGGGGATTATTCATGGGTAACTAGCGCACCTGATCATGCGATCATTGCACATTACATCATCGGGGCAATATTCAGCGGCTTAATCACAGAGTCCGGTATTGATTGCGATCAAGTGTGGCACGAAGGTTTGAGGGGTTGTTTTTTTGACCACTGCGCGGAGAAATGGGAGCTTGGAATAAAGCTCAGAACAGCCGATATCTGCGGGGATTGCATGGAAATACTGAAGTATTCCGGAGCAACCGACCACCTCATGAAGCAGACCACAGACATAAGAGAAGGCATTCGAACACTATCAATAAATACGAGCCAGTACCTTGATAATGAGGCTCCATTCAGCAATTGGCCGTTTCCAGTCGCAATTACTAGACACAAAATAGTCCAATCTCTGGATGCCACACATAGATTTATGTTAATGCTCGATCATTTCGATAGCCTCATTCGCTATTTCTATTTTGCCAATGAAGTTATGAATGGGCGAGAACCGCAAGTTATCGAACGCCCCTCGCTTGGATGGTGGGTCAACGAATTATCTAATAGACTTGATGCTCGCGAGGGCCTGATGGAGGTTATCCGAATTACCGAGAAAGAGAAGGTTGTTAAACTGCGTAATGATCTCAAGGGACATGGTTGGGCACCACATACAGAAAAAAGCTATGCAGACGAAGCAAAACGACTGGAATCCATTCTTACTTCCATAGAAAACCTTCTAAAGCCATTTTTTGAAAGCCATAAACTACTAGTTCCTCGCACAATTCGAATGGATAGTTCCGGCGCATTTATTGCTGAAGCAGATATTTTAAGCGGAAGCAATATATTACACCCGCGCGAAGCAATACGATTCCAAGGAGATCCTCGCCATACTGGAATCACATCTCCAAACTCCATATATTTAGCTAATCGCGAAATGTCACAATTCAAATCAATGTCTCCTTTCTTTCTTTCGACATATTGCCCAGCGTGCTGCCACCCAAGGATACTTGTTTCTGATGGTGGTGAATCATACATAGATGTTTTCATGGGGCACCGCGTCACTATCTCTAACTTGGGAAACCCTGAACATTAGGGATCTGAACAACTCCCTACTGTAGGATAGCGCCAACTGTTCGCTGCCCCTTTGGATGACCCCATGAAACAACTCCCCTTTGCCTCCCTCAGTTATGACTCTTAACTGAAACCCCCGATGACCGCCCAGCGCAAAGCTTGAAGATAATGGACATCCAGCCACTCCTCGCGTCGATGCTGCTGGTGATAACCCACACTGATGTTGGTACAGTCAGGAATGATCCCGATGTAGTGCCGGACATCGGTCAGTCCCCCGGTACGACAAGGGGTGAGTTCGTGCTGAGGTAGATGAGAGGAAAGTTGCCAAGCGAGATCCATCGCAAAGGCTGGACTGCAGCCCCGTACACCGCCGAAGTGGGTGATGACGTCGCTGGTGCCGGGGCGATCAAAGCCAATAGCGCGTTTAAAGCCCGACAACCAATCCCGGCGGTGAGTTGCTAGCCATCGCGACCCCAGGCAGCCCTTTTCTTCGCCGACATGGAAAACGTAGGTTCCCGGCACCTCGGCAGCAATCATTTCGAGCATGAGCCAGATACCTGCCCCGTCATCCGCACCGAGACAGTCACCGTCGGGTGAATGCAACGCGCCGGATCGTTCTCGGAGGCTCCGTACCTTTTGATA
>DIVI01000219.1:0-12320 GCA_002423305.1 Methylococcus sp. UBA6136
CCCGACGAGCTACCAGACTGCTCCACCCCGCGTCAGAAGCGGCATTGTAACAGCATGACCCTCTACCCGCAATCAGCAAGATGCAAATTTCTCTTTGGCTTGAGCGGCAAGACGGGCAGCGACGGTTGCCTCAACCCGACATCAAAGGCAGAAGCCCGTATAGGCACAGTGCGGCGAAAAGGCCGGCTATTGCATCATCGAGCATGATCCCCAGGCCGCCATGGATGGATCGATCCAACACACGGATGGGCCAGGGCTTCAGGACATCAAAAATCCGGAACAGCACGAAGCCCGCCACCGCCGATGGCCACGAGAACGGGATGGCAATCATGGTGATGAGGTAGCCGACGATCTCGTCCCAGACAATCCCGGAATGATCGCTGAGTTGGATGCGCTCCTCGCAACGCTGGCAAATCCGGATACCGAGCAGAAAAAGCAGCAGCACGACCATGAGATAAGTCCCCAGACTCAACGGGGCCATCAGCAGATAAAGCGGAATGGCGACCAGGGTACCGAAAGTCCCCGGCGCCTTGGGCGCCAGGCCGGCCCCGAATCCGAAACCGAGAAAGCACCAGAGATCGGTGAATACCCATCGAGGAGGAATGCGGACTTGCGGGCCTTTGCCGGCCTTAGCGCTGGGAAAAGTGGTCATAACCGGAGAGTTTCAGGGCGATGGGTTGGCCGTGACGTTGAATTCGAAGTCCCGGGGTCGTCTCGATCGCACCGACACATTGCCCCGGAAGCTCAAGCCGCTCCAGCAGGGAGTCCACTTTGGCCTGACGATCAGTCGGCACGGTAAAGCAAAGTTCGTAGTCATCGCCAGCTGTCAGAGGCAAGTCGCTGTCTTGATTGTCACGCACAAATTGCCTTACAGATTCGATCAGCGGGATATGCTCGACGTCGAGCGTCGCCCCGACTTGACTGGCTGCCAGCAAGTGTCCGAGGTCAGCCGCCAATCCATCGGAAATATCGATACAGGCGCTGGCCAGGCCACGCAATCTTTCCCCCAACGCCACGCGGGGCTCGGGGCATTCCAAAGCGTCGATGGCCGCTGCATCGAAATCCGTCGTCAAGCCTTGCAGCATTTTGAGGCCGAGGCCGGCACCGCCGAGCGGCCCGCTGACATAGATCAGGTCACCCGGCCGCGCGCCCGATCGCCGCAAGGCCTGACCGACAGGGACCAGCCCCATCGCCTGAATGGTGATGGACAGCGGACCGCGTGTGGTATCGCCGCCGACCAGTGCCACTCCAAAGCGATTCGCCAGGGCGAAAAAACCTCGCGAGAAAGCCGAGAGCCAGGATTCTTCCACTTCCGGAAGCGTCACCGCCAGCGTGCACCAGGCGGGTTTGGCACCCATCGCAGCCAGGTCACTGAGATTGACCGCCAGCGCCTTGTGTCCGAGCCTTGCGGGGTCGACATCGGGAAAAAAGTGGATGCCGGACACCAGGGTATCGACGGTGACCGCCAGTTCCGTCCCCTCAGGGCAATCCAGCAGCGCACAGTCGTCGCCGATACCCAACACCGTGCCGCCTGCCCGCTTCGCGGACGGCTCCAGAAAGAAACGCCGGATCAGGTCAAACTCGCCCGCGGGCATGGATCGAGATCATGGGGCGCCTTTGGCCGCCGACTCCGCCGCGCGGTATTTGCGGGCAATCTTGTCAAGCAGGCCGTTGACGAACTTGTGGCTCTGGGTCGCACCGAACTCCTTGGCGAGATTGATGCCCTCGTTGACCACGACCCGGTAGGGAATTTCGAGCCGATCCATCAATTCGTAGACACTGATGCGCAGAATGGCTCGCTCCACGGGATCGATCTGCTCGACGGGACGACTGGTGAATTCGGCCAGTGCCGCATCGATCACATCCAGCTTCCTCGGGACTTGGTGCAGCAAATCCTGAAAATAGGGCAGTTCACCCTTGCTGAGTCCATGCTCCTCGACGAATTGACGCTCGATTTCCGAGAGGTTGTAACCAGTGAGCTGCCACTGATAAATGGCCTGCACCGCACTGCGGCGGGCCATGCTTTTGGGGTTGCTCATCCGGCGTCGATTTCCCGCAGCAGGTTGATCATTTCAACCGCCGACAAGGCCGCCTCGGCGCCCTTGTTGCCCGCCTTGGTCCCTGATCGCTCGATCGCCTGCTCGATGGTATCGACAGTCAGGACGCCAAAGGCTACCGGAATCTCATGTTTCAGCGAGATCGTGCTGATGCCCTTCACACACTCGCCGGCGACATAATCGAAATGTGGCGTCGAACCACGAATGACCGCACCCAGCGCAACAATGGCGTCATAACGGCCGGTAGCGGCCGCCTTTTGCACGGCCAACGGCAATTCATAGGCGCCCGGCACCTTGATGATATGGATATCTTCATGGCGAGCCCCATGGCGCACCAAGGCATCGACCGCCCCACTGGTCAGTGCGTCAACCACAAAGCTGTTGAAACGCGAGGTGACCAGACAGAAACGGGCGTTGTTTACCAACATCTGCCCTTCGAAGGTTTTGAGTGAGGTCATAGTGCCGTTCTCTTGCAGAAAAACTGAAGGGGGTGGTCCGACTGGCCAGAACCCCCAATAAATGGGTAAGACGAAGTGTTTCGCGCTGTGGAGCGAAGCCGAAGGAAGCGACCCTCGCTAGCCTTCACAGACCACGAACTCGACCACCTCGAGACCGTAACCCGACAGGCCCAGGTACTTCTTGGGGGAAGCGCCCAGCACCCTGAGCTTGCTGATACCCAGATCAGCCAGGATTTGCGCGCCGGTCCCCGTGGTGCGCCAGTCATCCGGGCGAATCGGAGCGGGGGCCAATTCTACCCCGTGATCTTCCATTTGGTACTGATGGATGCGCTCGACCAGCGATTTGTCATCTTCTTCCTTCCTGATGACCACCAATGCACCTTTCCCCTCCTCCGCGATGCGCCGCATGGCACTGCGCAGGGACAGGCTGGCGCCTTCCCGCTTGCCACCGAGCAAATCGCTCAGCAAATTGCGACCATGCACCCGCACCAGAACCGGCTGATCGCCTGACACCTTGCCCATGGTTAACGCCAGATGCAGCCGACGGTCGACCTGATCCTGGTAGGCAATCATGCGAAACTGGCCGAATTCGGTCGGGAAATCGCATTCACAAATCCGCTCGACGGTTTTCTCGTTCTGGATACGGTACTGGATCAGATCGGTGATGGTCCCGATTTTGAGATCGTGCTCGGCGGCGAAAGCCTCGAGATCGGCGCGGCGCGCCATGGTGCCGTCTTCGTTGAGAATCTCGACGATCACCGCAGCGGGCTCCGATCCCGCCAGCCGCGCCAGATCGCAGCCCGCTTCGGTATGTCCGGCCCGGTTGAGCACACCGCCCGGCTGCGCCATGAGCGGGAACACATGACCCGGCTGCACCAGATCATCCGGCTTGGCCTCCGATGCCACGGCGCACTGGATGGTATGGGCCCGATCCGCCGCTGAAATCCCCGTGGTCACCCCACTGGCGGCCTCGATCGAAACGGTGAAATTGGTCGAATGCGGCGTCCGGTTTTCGTTCACCATTAGCGGCAAACGCAGCTGCTGACAGCGCTCGCGAGTCAGCGTCAGGCAGATCAGCCCTCGCCCATAGCGCGCCATAAAATTGATGTCCTCGGGCCGAGTATGACTAGCGGCCATCACCAGATCGCCCTCGTTCTCGCGATCCTCATCATCGAGGATCACTACCATTTTGCCGAGCCGAATATCCTCGATGAGTTCTGCGGTGCTGTTCATGAAATAAAGCCGGAATCGTTCAGTAGGTCCATGGTAACACCCGACCTGGGCTCGGCAGCCCGTTCTCCCAGCAGCAAACGCTCCAGATAGCGCGCCAGCAAATCGACTTCCAGGTTGACGGCGTCACCTACTTCGGTGCTGCCAAGCGTAGTTTCATTCAGGGTATGCGGGACGATATTCACACCGAATCGTGCGCCATCGACCTCATTCACAGTAAGGCTGATGCCATTGATACAGATCGACCCCTTCTCAGCCATGTAACGAGCCAGCCCCGCCGGGGCCTCCACGGTAAATCGCCAGGAGCGCCCATCGTCCTGTTTGCCGACCACACGCCCGACGCCATCCACATGCCCACTGACCAGATGTCCTCCTAACCGGGTGGTGGGCAACAAGGCCAGCTCCAGATTGACGGGGGTTCCCACCACCGCTGCACCCAAGGTCGTGCGCGACAGCGTTTCACGGGAGACATCGGCGCTGAAATGCTGGGGACCGAGTTCCACGGCGGTCAGACAAACGCCATTGACGGCGATGCTGTCGCCCAGCTTGACGTCGCCCATGGCCAGGCTGCCGGTGGCGATGACGAGTCGACAATCGCCACCACGGGATTCACTGCGACTCAGGCTGCCTTTGGCTTGAATGATGCCGGTAAACATATGGCTTCGGTAGGGAAAAAGTATTGTGGAGGTCAGGTCAGTCAGTTGATGAGGCCAAGTCATCTGCACCGGACGTGAAGTGCATCCTAATGTCAGGGCCCACCCGGCGAAGTTCAGCAAGACTCATTTTGTAACGATCCGACATCCGCGAGAGCTCCGGCAAGTGAAAGAGTCCCCGCCCGCCATCGCCAAGAATGATCGGCGCCATATAGATGATCCACTCATCCACCAGTCTTTCCCGGAGGAAGGCGCCATTCAGGGTGGGACCGGCTTCAAACAGAATCTCGTTAAAATCCTGCTGGCCCAGCCAGGCAATGACACTCTGCAAATCTAGGCGACCAACTGGGTCTGCCGGCAATGAAACGACCTCCACGCCGCCTACGGTTTCTCGATGCGAATCGGCGGGTTGTGTGGTCAGAATGACGGTCCGACCCGGCAGGCTGGCCATCCGGGCCGTCGAGGGAAATCGCAGCCCGGAATCCAGAATCACCCGGACGGGTTGCAGCACGGCCCCATCAAGCTCATTCAATCGCGCCGTCAACTCGGGATCGTCGGCCAGTACCGTGTCGATCCCCGTCACAATTGCAGAACTGCGTGCCCGCCAGCGATGCACATCCCGCCGTGCCTCCTCACCCGTAATCCAGCGACTTTCGCCGGAAGCCATCGCGGTGCGGCCATCCAGACTCATCGCCAGCTTGCTGCGAATCAGGGGACGCCCGATTCGCATCCGTTGGCAGAAGCCGGGGTTGAGAGCCTCGGCGGCAGAGCCGAGCAAACCGCAATCGGTGACGATGCCAGCCTGGCGCAGCTGGCGGAGGCCTGAACCGGCCACCCTGGGGTTGGGATCTTCCATCGCCGCCACGACGCGATGCACGCCAGCCTCGATCAGTGCCTGACTGCAGGGCGGAGTCCTGCCGTGATGGCTGCATGGCTCCAGGCTGACAAAGACGGTCGCCTCGCGTGCGTCCGCGCCGGCGGCCTGCAGTGCGAGAACCTCGGCATGCGCCTCGCCGGCCTGCTGATGCCAGCCTTCCCCGATGATTCGCCCATCCTTGACGATGACACAGCCGACACGGGGATTGGGGTCAGTGGTGTAGAGACCCCGCCGCGCAAGCTCTATCGCGCGGGCCATGAAGCCAGCGTCTTCGGGGGTGAATTCGCAAGTCGGAGTCATTGAATCCCGGAAAACGGCAGCCGGCGAAAAATCAGTCCAAAAGATCAGGGCTTGCTCAGGTCTGCCGACGGAGCCGCCGCGGACTTGGGTTCCAGTTCCAGGTGCTCGATCACCTCCCTGAATTCATTCACGTCCTGGAAGCTTCGGTAAACCGAGGCAAAACGGATATAGGCCACATGGTCCAGTCTTGCCAGCTCTGCCATGACGCTTTCCCCGATCAGGCGGGACGGAATTTCACGATCACCGGTAGCCAGCAACTTTTTCTTGATTTGATGGATGGCCGCCTCGATCTGGTCGCTCCCCACCGGACGCTTTTCCAATGCACGCAAAATCCCTGCCCGCAACTTGTCCTCACGAAAAGGTTCGCGGTTGCCATTGGTCTTGATGACGCGGGGCATGGTCAGCTCGGCCACCTCAAAGGTGGTGAAGCGCTCCCGACACTCGCTGCATTCGCGGCGGCGACGGACCTGATCGCCGTCCTGGGACAAGCGCGAATCAATGACGCGGGTGTCCTGCGCACCGCAAAAGGGACATCTCATAATGAGGGCTGTGGGTTAAGCGCCCGGCTCAATCAGCGTATACCGGATATTTTCGGCATAGCTGAATGGCGTCATCCCGAACGCGCCCGATAAGCGCCTCGTTCTCCAGATCGTCAATGACATCGCAGATCCAGTCGGCCAGCGTAACGCAATCGGCCTCGGTAAATCCCCGCGTTGTGACGGCGGGCGTGCCGATACGGATGCCGCTGGTGACAAAGGGCGATTGCGGGTCATTCGGCACCGCATTCTTGTTGACCGTGATATGAGCCCGGCCCAGCGCAGCATCGGTGGCCTTGCCGGTGATGCCCCTGGCGATCAGGTCCACCAGCATCAGATGGTTGTCGGTACCCCCGGACACAATACTGAGGTCTCGCGCGATGAATTGGCGTGCCATAGCCCGGGCATTGGTCACAACCTGCTGCTGGTAGGCCTTGAATTCCGGTTGCATGGCTTCCTTCAGCGCGACGGCCTTGGCGGCGATGACGTGCATGAGGGGGCCACCCTGAATGCCCGGAAATACCAGGGAGTTGAGCTTTTTTTCGATCTCTTCGTTGGCCTTGGCCAGAATCAGCCCGCCGCGAGGACCCCGCAGCGTCTTATGGGTGGTCGTGGTGGTGACATCGGCGATCTGAACCGGGCTCGGATAGACGCCCGCCGCGACAAGACCGGCGACATGGGCCATGTCCACCAGCAGATACGCGCCGACTTCGTCAGCGATATCGCGGAAGCGCTGCCAGTCGACCACCCGACTGTAGGCGGAAAAACCGGCCACCACCATCTTCGGGCGGTGCTCCCGGGCTAACGCGGCCACCTGATCGTAGTCAATCAGACCAGTGGTGGTGTCCAAACCGTATTGGACGGCGTGGTAGATCTTGCCGGAAAAATTGACCTTGGCGCCGTGGGTCAAGTGTCCACCATGGGCCAGGCTCATCCCCAGGATCGTGTCACCCGGATTCAGCAGCGCCATGTAGGCCGCGGCATTGGCCTGAGAACCCGAATGGGGTTGCACATTGGCAAAATCCGCCCCGAACAGTGACCTGGCACGCTCAATCGCCAAAGCTTCAGCCACATCGACGAACTCACAGCCGCCGTAGTAGCGCTTTGCGGGATAGCCCTCGGCGTATTTGTTGGTCAGTACCGTGCCCTGCGCTTGCAATACCCGGGGGCTGGCGTAATTTTCAGAGGCAATCAGCTCAATATGATCTTCCTGTCGTTGTTCTTCATCCCGGATTGCAGACCAGAGCTCATCATCGAAACCGGCGATTTCCATACCTTTGCTGAACATAGATCGAACCTTCTGAGTAGATGAATGAAAGCCGAATGGGGCTTGACCTCATGCCGTGCCGCCCGGGGGGCCGAGATTTATAGCAGAAAAGCCGTGGGCTTACATCGATTTGAGGGCACTGCCCGGGGCAGAACGAGCCCTCAGGAAGCCCCTACCAGACCAATGATGGTGTCCTTCAGTTCCTGCATTTCAGCGGCGTCACTGAGGGGCTGATTGTTCTGGCCGGTAAGATAAAAAATATCCTCGGCCCGACTGCCGATGGTGGAAATGCGGGCATTGAACAACCGGGCGCTGCACAACGAAAAGGCCCGCCCCACTTTGGATAGCAGGCCCGGCCGGTCGGTCGCGATCAACTCCAGCACGGTATAGCGCTGCTGGGAATCCTCATGAAAATAAACCTGAGTCGGCACGCTGAAATGGCGAATCTGGCGGGACTCGCGGCGTTGCACCTTGAACGGCGCCTGGGCGCTTCCAGTCAGACACTCACGGAGCTTCACACAGATCTGCACCTGCCGGAGAGGGTCCCGAATCGGTTCGCCGGTTTGCTCCAGCACATGATAGCTGTGCAGTACATGGCCCTCATGACCGGTAATGATCCGCGCATCGAAGACCGTCAGGTTAAGCTGATCCAGTACTGCCGTGGCGTAGGCGAAGATGAAATCCTGCTGGCGAGCATAGATAAACACCTCGGCACTGCCGCGCTGACTGACGGGCCTGAGCAGAATCAGCGGCAAATCATCGGGCTGCGCGTTGAGCAGCGCAATGGTGTGCCAAGCGGCCTCCTCGGGGAGATAACGGAGAAAATATTCGTCATTGAGCACCGTATTGAAGACGCGATCGATCATGGGATCGCTCACGCCCAGTTGCAGCAACAGGGCGCGACTTTCCGATTTCACCGCCTCGATTTTCTCGGCCTGCTCCAGCGGTTTGGCCAGTCCACGACGGAACACCCAGCGGGTCTGCAGATAAAGCTCGCGCAGCAGGGCATCCTTCCAGGAATTCCACAAACCGGGATTGGTAGCACGGATATCGGCCACCGTGAGCAGATAAAGATGATCCAACGTGGCCTGGTCACCCACGGCAGTGGCGAAGGCGTGAATCACATCCGGGTCATTGATGTCCTTGCGCTGGGCCGTCAACGACATCAAGAGGTGATTTTGCACCAGCCAGCAGACCAGCCCCGTTTCGCGCGCGGTGATGCCGTGACGCTGGCAGAAATCCTGGGCGATGGTGGCGCCTATGGTCGAATGATCCCCCCCCGCGCCTTTGGCGATGTCGTGCATCAGGGCTGCCACGTAAAGCAGCTCCGGCCTGGCGATCAGCTCATACACCTCGTTAGTGAGGGGGTGATCGGGCCGATGTGCATCAAGGGCAAAACGCCGCAGATTGCGGATGACGAAAAGGGTGTGCTCGTCCACCGTATAGACGTGGAAAAGGTCGTACTGCATCCGCCCGACCACCCGGGCAAACGCCGGGATATAGGCCGCCAATACCCCGTAGCGATTCATCCGCCGAAGCTGGTGGGTCACCCCGATCGGCTGCCTGAGTATAGACATGAACAGCTGGCATGCCTGGGGATTATTTCGGAAGGCATCGTCGATCAGATACAGGTGCTGACGAATCAGACGGATGGTCGAGGCGCGAATGCCCTTGAGCTCCGGATGGGTCTGCAGCAATAAAAAGATCTCGAAGATTGCCAGCGGGTGTTCCCGGAACACCTCGGGCTGCATGACTTCGATATAGCGATTGATGGACTGGAAGTTTTCATCGAGCGGCTCGATGACGAAATCTTCGTCACTATTCAGCGCCACCTCCTTGAACAGCTGCATCAACAGTTCGTTCAGCCGCTCCAGCCCCATGACCGTGCGGTAATAAAGCTGCATGAACTGCTCGACCGCCTGGTTGACGTTCTGATCCTGCACCCCAAACTGCCGCGCCAGATCCTTCTGGTATTCGAACAGCAGCCGATCCTCGGCTCGATCGGTCATGGCATGCAGGGCAAAACGGATTTCCCAGAGAAAATCCCGCGCCTTGATCAGTTCGGCATACTCCGCCTCGGTGAGCCAACCTTCCCGCACCAGATTCAGTGAGCGCGTGTTGTAGTGACGCTTGATGATCCAGCTCATGCTCTGGATATCGCGCAATCCACCCGGACCCTCCTTGATGTTGGGCTCGAGGTTATAGGCCGTATCGTGATACTTCGCGTAACGGGCCGCCTGCTCGACCAGCTTGGCCTCGAAAAACTCGGCCGATGGCCAAAGATGCTGCGGACCCAGGGCTGACCAGAGACTGTCGTAAAGAGCGGCCGATCCGAGAATGAGCCGGGACTCCAGGAGGTTGGTCATGACCGTCTGGTCACCCCGCGCCTGCTCAACACAATCAGCCAGATCGCGGACACTCTGGGCCGGCTTCAGGCCGATATCCCAGAGAAAATTGAGGAACCCCGCCAGGCGATCATCAAGAGCGGGATCGGGCTTGGCCCCTGGCCCCTCATCGCGAAGGACGAGAATATCGATATCCGAATACGGATGCAGTTCCTGCCTTCCATACCCCCCCACAGCCACTAGGGCAAGATGATCGCTATCTTCGGCCAGAAACTGATGCCAGGCCATCATCAGAATTTCATCCATGAAATCCGATCGCTTGCGGATCAATTCGGCCGCCGGCGTCCCCCCTCGAAAACGCTCGATCAACTGGGCCTGGTGCGCCCTGATGCAGTCACTGAAAACCTGATAGAGGTCAGCGGGGGCATACCCCCCCTGCTCAACCCAGTGTCTTAAGGTTTCCGTTTTCAATGGCTTCAGCTTCCTGTTTTCGCAGAGTCAATATTTCGTGACCGGTGTCCGTCACCAGAATGGTGTGCTCCCATTGCGCCGACAGGCTATGGTCCTTGGTGACCGCCGTCCAGCCGTCCGGCAGGATCTTCATGTGGCGCTTGCCCTGATTAATCATGGGCTCGATGGTAAAGATCATGCCCGCCTCCATGGTCATTCCCGTGCCCGCCTTGCCATAGTGCAGCACATGCGGCTCCTCGTGAAATTCCCGGCCAATGCCGTGACCACAGAACTCCTGAACCACCGAATACCCGTGGGATTCAGCATGCTGCTGAATGGCCTGGCCAATATCGCCCAATTGTCGGCCGGGCCTCACCTGCTGGATGCCTAGGTAAAGCGCTTCCTGACAAACCCGGGCCAGACGACTTGCGCGGATGGGCACATCACCGACCAGGAACATCTGGCTGGTGTCGCCGTGATAGCCGTCCTTGATGACCGTGATATCGACATTGATGATATCGCCACTCTTGAGCTTCTTGGGGCCGGGAATACCGTGGCAAATGGTGTGATTGACCGAGGTACAGATCGATTTCGGAAATCCCTTGTAATTGAGCGGTGCGGGAATGACCTTCTGCACATTGACCATGTAGTCGTGACAGATACGATCCAGTTCCTCCGTGGTCACACCGGGAATGACATAGGGCTCTATCATTTCGAGCACCTCCGCCGCCAGGCGGCCGGCAATCCGCATTTTCTCTATCTCATCGGGCGTCTTGATGCTGATGCTCATTGGCTGGTGTATGAAGGCGCGACATGAGCCTCGGGAGGGCGCGTGCGGCGGCGCCGGGTTGGGCGCATGGATTGTTGAGGCAAGCGGTTCATGTTATAAAGGCCTGCTTTTTTTAGCAACCACACACACATATCGTCACGTTCGGCAGGGTGCCCACCTTATCCTCGGATAAGGACGGTCTCCGGGCGGGATATGTGGAGGCTCAACCCTGAAGGAGAAATTAATGTCGAACGTCACGATGCGTCAAATGCTGGAGGCCGGTGTTCACTTCGGTCACCAGACGCGTTACTGGAACCCCAAGATGGCACCGTTTATTTTTGGTGCCCGCAGCAACATCCACATCATCAATCTTGAAAAGACACTGCCTCTTTTCAATGGTGCCATGAATTATCTGGAGCAGGTCGCCGCCAAACGCGGCAAAGTCCTGTTCGTGGGCACCAAGCGCACCACCCGCGCCGTGGTTCAGGAAGAAGCGCTGCGTTGCGGCATGCCCTTCGTCAATCACCGCTGGCTGGGCGGCATGCTCACCAACTTCAAAACCATCAAGCAGTCAGTCGCCCGCATGAAGGAACTCGAAGCCATGCGTGACGATGGTCGTCTGCAGCGCTTCAGCAAAAAGGAAGGCTTGGGCATGATGCGCGAACTGGACAAGCTGGTCAGCAGCATGGGTGGTATTCGCGACATGGATCGCATCCCCGATGCGCTGTTCGTCCTGGATGTCGGCTATGAACACAACGCCATCAGCGAAGCCCACAAGTTGGGAATTCCGGTGGTCGGCGTGGTTGACACCAACAATAACCCTGCCGGCATCGACTTCATCATCCCCGGCAACGACGACTCCATTCGCGCCGTCCAGCTCTATGTACAGAGCGCGGCCACGTCCATCCTGCAGGGCAAGGCCAACAGCCTGACCGCTGCTGCTGCGACGGGCGAAGACGAATTCGTCGAAATGGATGCCGTTGCGGTTGTCGCCGAGGTCGAAGCGGGAGCGTAATGCTCCTGAAGCCGGGCCACTAATCCGCGTCAGGGATGAACGGAAAACGCCTCCAGCCCTGGGGGCGTTTTGTTAGGCACGGACCGCCCAGATTTTTAAACATCACGAATCAAAACAGACAGAGGATCACTTAATGTCGAATATTACGGCTGGAATGGTGAAGGAACTGCGTGAACGCACCGGTTCCGGGATGATGGAATGCAAGAAAGCGCTGACGGAAACCAACGGCGACCTCGAAGCGGCAGTCGAACTGATGCGCAAGGCAGGTCTCGCCAAGGCCGATAAAAAATCCGGCCGCACCGCCGCCGAAGGTTGTGTCTGCTGCAAGTCCAGCGCCGACGGCAAGCGCGCCGCCATCGTTGA
>DIVI01000219.1:12410-13625 GCA_002423305.1 Methylococcus sp. UBA6136
CGGCGGAGACGCCGAACTCGGCCGGGACATCGCCATGCATGTGGCCGCCAGCAAACCGGCCTGCGTTGATGAAACCGGCGTGGATCCCGAAATCGTCGAAAAGGAAAAGGCCATCTTCAGTGCGCAGGCAGAGGCCAGCGGCAAGCCGGCCAATGTCATCGAAAAAATGGTCGAAGGCCGCGTGAAGAAATTCCTGGGCGAAATCACCCTGGTAGGCCAGCCCTTCGTCAAGGATCCTGATCAGACCGTCGCCCAACTGCTGGCGAACAAGGGCGCCAAGGTGGCCCGTTTCGTTCGACTGGAAGTAGGTGAAGGTATCGAAAAGGTCGAAAGCAATTTTGCCGAAGAGGTCATGGCCCAGGTCAGAGCCTCCTGATCCGCGGCTATCACCGACAGGCCGGACGTCCAATTGGACGTCCGGCCTGCAAGATTTCGACCACCACTGACTCACCCAATATCAGACCGATGAGTACACCAAAATACAAACGCATTTTGCTGAAACTAAGCGGCGAAGCCCTGATGGGTGACCAGGCGGGCGGCATTGATGCCGGAACCATCCGGCGCCTAGCCCTCGAGGTTACCGAGCTCTGCGATGCCGGCGTTGAGGTCGGGCTGGTGATGGGGGGTGGCAACATCATTCGCGGTGCACAGACGGCAGGCGAAGGACTGGAACGGGTCACCGGCGACTATATGGGAATGCTGGCGACCGTCCTCAACGCACTCGCCATGCAGGACGCACTGGAATATCACGGTCGCCCAGTCCGGGTCATGTCCGCACTCAAGATNNCAACCCCTTCTTCACCACCGATACGGCGGCCAGCCTCAGATCCATCGAGATCAATGCCGAACTGCTGATCAAGGCCACCAAGGTGGATGGGGTCTACACTGCCGACCCGATGAAGGATCCAGCCGCTACTCTGTATAAGCGACTGACTTATGATGAGGCACTGGACCAACGACTCAATGTCATGGATGCTTCGGCCCTGGTCCTGTGTCGCGACCATGACATGCCACTGCGTGTCATGAACGTTTTCGAGCCCGGCGCCGTCATGCGGCTGGTGATGGGCGAGGACATCGGCTCTCTGATAGAAACGGGTAAATCAGCATGATCGACGATCTACAAAAACGCACTGCGGAGCGCATGGGCAAGAGCATCGACTCACTCAAGCACGAACTGGCCAAGATCCGCACTGGCCGCGCTCATCCGAGCCTTCT
>DIVI01000124.1 GCA_002423305.1 Methylococcus sp. UBA6136
TCGGTCTGGATGGCGACGACAGCATCCCGATTGCCCGCTACGGCCATTCCAACATTGGCCAGATGAAGCACATCTACCGGCGCGGCTTGGCTAATCGCTACGGGCGGACCATGCAGTCGATTGCCGGCGTTCACTTCAACTACTCCGTCAACGAAGACCTCTGGCCAGTACTGCAGGAACTCGATGAACATCGTGGAGAACTGACCGACTTCATTGCCGAGGCTTATTTCGGGGTTATCAGGAATGTGCATCGCCATGGCTGGTTACTGATTTATCTGTTTGGCAATTCCCCGGCCATCTGCAAGTCCTTCTTCCGTGGGCGTGAATCCCTCGCCTCACGGTTTGCCGAGCTCGATGCCCATACCCTCTACCGACCCAATGCAACGTCACTCCGGATGAGCGACATCGGCTATCGCAACGACAACCAGACCACCCTGGATATCTCGGTCAATGCGGTGGATGAGTACATTGCCAGCCTGGATGCCGCCACCAATCAGCCTTACCCGGCTTATGAAGCGATTGGCGTCAAGGTCAACGGCGAATATCGACAGCTCAACGCCAATAGTCTTCAGATCGAGAACGAATACTACAGCCCTATCCGTCCCAAGCAGATCACCCATTCCGGCGAGAAGCCCACGCTGGCGCTCAAAAAACGCGGGGTCCGCTATGTGGAGTTGCGTGCGCTGGATCTTCTCTGCACACAGCCAGCAGGCATTTCGCTGGATGAAATGCACTTCCTGGAAACCTTTGTGCTCTTCTGTCTGTTGAGTGACAGCCCCCTGCTCGATCAGGAGGAAAAGGCCGAATGCAATCGCAATGGCCTGAACGTAGCCTGCTGTGCCCGAGGCAAGGACTTTATGCTGTTCCGCGAAGGACGCCCTATCCCGCTCAAACAATGGGCAAGCGACATACTGGATCAGCTGCTGCCGATCGCCGACCTGCTGGATGAAGAAGAAACCGGACAGCCCTATCGCAACAGCATAGAAAAACACCGACCGGCGATCGCCGAGCCGGAGCAGACGCTGTCAGCGATCATCCTGAACGAAATGCGCGGCAACCAGGAGTCCTTTACCGAGTTTGCCCTGCGGCTGTCCCGGCACCATGCAGCTCACTGGAAGCAGCGCCGCATCAGCGAAGAGAGAAATGGCGACTTTATCCGCGAAACCGACCTCTCCTGGCAAAAACAGACACAGATTGAGGCCAGCGACAGTCTGTCACTGGACCAGTACCTCCAGCAGTACTGGATGCAGACCTGAGACAGCTTAGGCGATTATGAAAATATTTGATCACCCAAAGGTGAGTGGCATTGCCGGCTGGTATTAGCCATCGTGGCTCCGACCAAGACACCCAAGACCCAAACCGCATCAGTGCATGGCCAACAAACCCTGCTGATCAGGCCCTGCAGCCTTAACTTGGGTGGCTTGAGGGAGACCCCGCTAAACAGTAACCAAATGATATCGGCTACAGGCAGTGGATCTTATTTCCCGCAAAGCCCAACTGACTTGCAGTTTGACTGATGGCGGCATTGATGCGCGCCCTGGAGTCTGGATCAAGCGTGTTTTTGTTAACAGTGCGGAGTTGTTGGGTAGAGACGAAATACGGGCTTGAATGCTGACCCGTGCTCTCTGCCTCTGCTTTTTGCGAAAAATAATTCGCTGCAAGAAGCCGACAGTGATAACGAGACCCTGACCGCTCAAAAACCTGTGTTCCCATACTGCTGATGAGTTCAGGCCCTGTCTTGGACCTGTTACCAAGCAATGCAAATGCCACTTTTTTACCACTTGAACGGGCGGTAAATATCCGTGCGGCAGCAACCAGATCAGTCGTCTCATAAAAAAAGTACCAGTATCCGGGGTCCGCGTATGCGTCGACGGTGGCAAAAGGCTTACGCGCCGTCGTTACCGGTCCATTGCCACCTGTATTCGTGAGTGATCCAGCGCGCACGCCGGATGCTGCCACGACTTTCAACAGCGTGCCGGGTACCAAGATGCGGGGGGTTGTAGCGCTTGAGGCACTCTCGGCACTATCAGCATGTGAACCCTCTACGCCCAGTAGTGGGATCAACGCCGCCGAAGAGGCGACCCCTTTCAAGAAGCCTCTCCGTTTCAAACCATTCGAATCAGGAGCAACCAGGCTAATGCCCTCTTCAACTTCATCATTGGCATTTTGTGTAGTCATGATAGATCTCTTTATGAAGGCCGTGGAAAGTCAAGTTGCATGAAGTAGGCTAGCTTAGATGATTACCCGCAAACTGCCGAACCTGGAAACAAAGCCATCAATAAAAAAACCCCCGGGTTTACCGGGGGTTTGTTGCCTTGGCGAAACCGGATTTAGCCGGTGTTCACAACAGGATGGGCGACCAAATTATATGATGGGGGCCCAATCGAGGGGCACGGCGGCGCCATATTCGCCCCCCAACCAGCCTAGACCTTCACCTCTCCAACCTCGAACTTCACGCAACCAGCCTGATCCATACCAACCCCCGGTGTACTCGGCCGCTGCTTCAATGGGAGCGTCAACTGCTGCATCTGCTCCTAATTCTTCAGCACCATCAATGACGACCGTTGCAGCGACATCTTCCGGTGCACCAAACGTGAGGAACGAAACACCAATAATAATGGCTGTGCCAATTGCGGCTTCCAGCCATTTGGCCCAGCCTGGTTGCCCTGCCAGCCAGTTCTGAAACGCGGTGTTCATGGCGAACACGCACCCGTTCGGATACTGTTTCGAGTTCTTTGACGCGGGCATGTTGGACACCTGTGGGCTGTCCATGAAGCCGTTATAGCCCGTGAATTGGCTTTGCACGGTCATGGTCCAGGTCTGGCCCGCCGCCAGGGACTGACCCAGGGTCGGGTTCAGTGTGCTGCAGGATGTGCCGTTCACCCCGGCGCTCCAGTCCGGTATGTAGGTGGAGCAATTGGGGCCAACGCACACATCGCCGGCGTTCTGCGCTGTGAATCCTATATTGTTCCAGCTACTCGGCGCCACATAGGTCACGGTTTTCCACTGGTTCTGGTTCACGGTCACCTGAGCGGTGGAATAGTTACAGGGGGTAGTTGACGTGGTGGGGTTACAGTCATCTGTGGGCCAGTTGCTCACCGAGAAGGTCAGTGGCTGTTGCTGTTGGTTATTGATCTTCAGTGTCACGAGGTCTGTGCCCGTGAGGTTGATGTTCCCGAGCACAAACGACTTCACCTCGGCCCCAACCCCGTCGATGGGGGGTTCAGTCGCTCCGACCACACTGAGAATACCAAGGTTGTTGTTTTTCGGCAGGGTGAGGCTCGCGAGTGTCTTACCCTTTGATATACGGTGGGTATAACCGTAAGTGTAGGTCGAGGCGACTACATTATTGCCCAACTGATTGATGCGATAGCTCTGCTCACGGATGATCGACTCACCAGCCAGCAGAGTGGGTTTTGCGGTGTTGCCGTTATTGGTCCAATCGGTGAAGGATTGTGTCCAGGTCTCCGTGGAACCATCAGTGAAATTGAGCGTAAAGGGTTGATTCAGCTGGTTGCCGTTGGCCCCGGCGCCGGCGAGATAGAGCCAATCGAAGCTGCCAGTCGGCATATTGATTGTCTGCCCGGCGGCATGAACGACGTTCTGCGGTCCCTTCTTACCACCGACCTGGCTGTCCTCGGTGGGTACTGGGCCGATCGGGAAGGTGATGCCCTGCCAGACGATAGGGGTGCCATCCACCGGGTCTTTTGTATTCCCACCGGTATAGTCCGAAGCGTAGTAGTTGCCGTTATTGTCAAAGCCCTGATTGTTCGCAACCTGCCACGGTGGGGTGGTGATCCCAAAGGTATTGAACTGCATATCACTGGTTGGCACGGGGCTGCTGGTCATCTTGATGCTGGCGGTCTTCACCAGATTTGAGCGTTTGGCGCTTCGCACCAGAAGTCTTGATCTTACGACCTCAACACCGGGCTTCACCAGATAGTCCTGAGAGAATCGTCCTTTATTGTCTGGAACAAGACTGAACTTGGTGTACCAAGGTCCGAGGGTCCCGTCGGACAGCACGGAGCTTTCCTCAATCACAACCCACGAGTGGCCGCGTACGCTGGGCGCCACTTGCCCGGAGAAGTTGAGATTTTCACCTGCCTGGAAGTGAACCCTCGCCTGCAAATCGGGCGAGATAACCCCATCCTGGCTGACGGGGAAGAGCCGTTTGGTCAATTTTGGTGTTGTCTCCAGATTCTTACGCTGGCGCTTCGTCAGCTTCGAGGACTCGGAGGACACGATCATTTCAGTGCCGGCCCTGAGGCCCTTTTCCGCTTCAGTGGCATCCGGGACCGCTTGCCATGTGGCATGCACGAGTCCACCCGCCCTGCTCAGAGGCAGGACGCGAGCAAGCCTAGGGGCCGTCGTTGATCCCTTGATTTGTGCTTTGGCAAACGAGGCCGGAAGCTGATCTTGTCCGATCGCCAAAATGTATGAATTTACAAACCGCGCTTTCGCCCACTTTAACTTCTGATCAGGCGTGATACCGCTGCTAATGACGCCCGCAACCGCCACCTGCATGCCCTGTATCATCATCACCAAGGCGATGAAAAATTGAATTAATCGCTTCATAGAAAAACCCGCTATTGATTACGAAGATGAATTGCCACGCTAGCACCGGCCATACCCAATGCACCGAGGGAGGATAAGGCACTCCCATCCTGATTTCCCTCTCAAAAACTCTCAGGTTGAGAGAAACGTTGCCCATTGGGTATGGACAAGTCCCTGGGGCGGTTCGGTACCCGTCGTGTGAGACCCTTCCCGTGGCTCAGGGTGACACGGGGATGGGTGACGGTCGTCCGTGTTTATCTTCGGTGCGATTAAGGACGACAGGGAGAATGTTGCCGAGATATGGCAGGGTCGCTGAGGCTTTCCAGCAGGTCACGCTGCCTCAGGCCACTCCATCTCCCTGGCAATCAAATTGATAGCCTATCCCACGGATGGTTCGGATGGGCAGCGGTTCACCCATGTCGCGCAGGACCCGCTGTCGCAAGCGACTGACGATGACTTCAAGGCGGTGCTTGTCGAAATCTTCCGGGAGTGTCCCGATTGCGGCTGCCAGCGTGACGAAGGGGCAGACGGTATTAGGCTGGCCGAATAGCGAGGCCAGAATACGCTCTTCGTCTCGCGACAAGCGGATCGTGCGCTTGCCAGGCCCTCTGAGCACTCCGAGTGAATAATCAATCTGCCATGGGCAGGGCTCAAGCTGCCCAGGCAAATCAACTCGCCACATGCCAAACAGGCGGACGGCCAGATTTTTGATGATGACGGCCAGTTCGTCAGTATCCACCGGCTTGACCAGATAGGCATCGGCCCCGGCCTCCAGCCCCTCGACGCGTTCGGACTGGAGACTGCGGGCGGTCACCATGACAATGCCGATGGTGACATCATGCTCCCGAAGATAGCGACAGGCACTGAGCCCGTCTTCCCCTTGCAGTCCGATATCCAGGATCAGAATGGTCCGGTGACCCACCGCCTGATAGCGGTAGAAGGCTTCGACGGAAATAAAGGCCTGGACTGCGAACCCCATTTGCGTGAGTTGAAACGCTAACTCTTCCCGAAGGATGCGTTCATCCTCGACAATGGCCACTGTGAATGGCGTTAATGACTGCGGCATGTCTTTGGGTACCCGGTAATGAACGAGAATCTGGTCTGGAGAATCGGGCTGGTCGATATTCCCACGCTGGCCCTGGCCACCGGGATAGGTAATTTAGTCCTGCTGATTCTGATGTGGGTCTATGCCAGAACTGCCAGGAACACCCATCCCTCACTCAAGGTCTGGTTACTCTCACGCTGGGCTTATGTCGTCGCATTATGTCTCTTTTGGCTCCGATCCGTGGCCCCACTCTGGCTGACTCATGTGCTGGCCATGTTCATCATCACAACGGGCTTGGCACTTGAGTTTCGTGCCTTTCAACTTTTGCTCGGCCTTCGTCCACCGTGGCGAATGATTGTTGCCGGAGTGTTGTTGATTTTGTTCGGTCGCCTGTTGATTCACCTGTCTGGCATGCCGGCCATTGCCGTGGTGGCCTACAATTCGGTCGCCTTGCCGCCATTACTGATACTGCTTGGCATCTTACTCATTCGTCAGCCTCGACATGTTGAACTGAGTCGCTTCATCGGGGGCAACATGATTCTGGTGGGCTTTCTTTACCTGACTCGGCTTATCCCACTGATCTGGCCTGGTCGACCCGGGGTGCCCACGATCGAAAGCCTCCACCTGGCATTGTGGATAGGCTGTTTCCTTATGGTGTTCATCAATGGCTATGGCTATCTGC
>DIVI01000116.1:0-866 GCA_002423305.1 Methylococcus sp. UBA6136
GAAGGCTTCATTAAGCTCAACGCACTACGGATGCGAATTGCTGCCACCAAGGGCACCCGATTCGTCTGATTTCTCCCCTTTACAAGGATTGGAAGCCCCGCCAACGCTCAGACGATGGCGGGGCTTTCCTTTTAGGGGGGGTGGGTCAATCCTGTTTAGACCGACTTTACCTAACCTTGATGTTGAAAAGAACGGAGTGAATGTCGCCTCTGCCATTTTCCCAGGGCCTGCGATATTCAAATCGGATCAGGCCAAGCCCCGGTTTGATCGTCCGGAAAGTCCAGTTTTCGGTGCCCCCGCCACCTAGCATGGAGAGCGGATTCGGTTCCGTTTCATAACGCGGCGCCTCGCCGACCGTCTCGATAACCCCCCCCGTCTGGTCTACCAGCAGCCATTGAAAACCGGTCGTACGATTTCCTTCCAAACGAACCCATAACTGTTGATTCGCTTCCAGATCCACCGTTGCTCCCGCGTCCTTCTCGGTGATCTCAATCACGGACTGCTTTGGATCATCAATGAGCGGCACACAGCCCGCAGAGCTCCCCAACAAGGCGAGAGCCACAACCATTGGGGTAAAGTTCGCACGATTGACACGACCCGCAGCCACCCGATCAGACTGCATAAGCTTTCCTGTAATAGGGCCAGGTTTCAACGTGCAGATACTTCCGGATGGGCGTTTTAATGACCGACACACAGAGAAATATCGAGAAAAGGCACCAGACGGCAGCGTATTCATTCGGATCGGAGGTCAGGGCATCAGAGATCATCGGACCGACAATGTAGTGGAAACCGACAAACCGCCATGATCCATAGAGGATGGGCATCCAGAAAGCCGTGATGATGTAGGCAGTCGCATGCAAGCCATA
>DIVI01000116.1:883-8526 GCA_002423305.1 Methylococcus sp. UBA6136
CCTGCCCATGCAAAAGGATACATCTTTACCAACATGGCGATCGCACCGACCGCGCAGATGGCATACACCACAGTACTGATCCTTTTCTTGACCTCCTCCGGGATGAAGTACATGGCCACCATATTGACGAAAAAAGGCTGGAAGGCAATGTGAAGATAACCGAAGTAAGTCAATATCTGGTTGGGCGGTGAATCACACAGGTCGATGTAAATATAAGTCGCGGCTTGCAACAGTTCCATGCAGGCAAAATAGGTCAAGGGAATCCATAACTCCTTGGATTCGCCCTTATATGCAACATAGGCGGCCGTGCCAAACCCAGCCGCTGCCAGCACAGCCGATGCTTCTCCGCTCCAACACATCGTGATACCTCGGTTTATTTTTAGTGTGCGTCACCCCGCCCTTCCTTGACGTGCATCAAGTGAAGGAAATTACGGGTTATTGAATCAGAAGCGTGTTATGCCCTCAACGCCTAACTGATGCCATATTTCTGCATCCGGTAGAGCAGTGTATCTCGGGAGATGCCCAGAAGCTTTGCCGAACGACTGCGATTGCCGTTGGTTCTCTGGAGCGCTTGGCGGATCAAGTCGATCTCCACCTGTTCGAGATTGATGCCGCGTTCCGGCAATTCTATTTCGGATGAAGCGGAGGATGCCGGCGGCATCCGGCTCACGATCTCGGGCGGCAAACTGTTTTCATCAATCGTCCTCCCGGCCAGCAGAATACAGAGTCGCTCACAGACATTACGCAATTCACGAACATTGCCTGGCCAGGGATAGGCCATCAGTTTCGATAACGCCTGCTTGCTGACATTCACCTTGGGCAAGCCATGGTCACGCGTAAACTGGATGATGAAGTGCTGCAAAAGCACTTGCACGTCGCCAATCCGTTCGCGTAATGGTGGGATTTCAAGAGGAACCACGTTCAGTCGATAGTAGAGATCTCGTCGAAATTCTCCCCGGCTGATCCGATCCTGCAAATTGGCATTGGTGGCCGCAATGATACGGACATCCACATGCTGAGTGGATGTCTCTCCCACCGGCTGAATCTCGCCCGTCTCAAGAAACCTTAACAGTTTTGCCTGCAAGGAAATCGGCAAGGAATCAACTTCATCGAGAAAAACAGTTCCGCCATTGGCGGCCTGAAGCCGACCGAGCTGGTTTCCGGTCGCCCCGGTAAAGGAGCCCTTTTTATGTCCGAAAAGTTCGGATTCGGCCAAAGCCTCCGGGAGAGCAGCGCAGTTTATGGTGACAAAGGGTCGATCCACCCGCGGGCTATGCTGTTGCAAGGCTGTAGCGAGCACCTCCTTGCCTGTCCCCGTCTCACCAATGATGAGGACGGTCACATCTGTCGCTGCCACCATGCGGGCGCTGCGGAGCAGGGATTCGAAATTGGGCGACTGACCAATCAGCTTCTCAAACATAGCCACTTCAAAGAGATCTCAATGTGCCATCGTGTGCTGAACCATGGGGTTGAGTCCCGGGAACGCCGCCATCAACGCAAGTAGAATCAGGGTCACCCCCGCCAGCTGACGGAATCGCTTCATGCTGGACAACCGCACCATCCACGAGGTCATGATGCCAACACCCATCACCGCCGGCATGGTGCCCAAACCAAACGCCAACATGGTAAATGTGCTGCGAACCACGTCTCCCGTGGTCGCCGACAGTGCCAAAGCGGTATACACCAGCCCACAAGGCAGCCAGCCCCAGACCATGCCAAAGACGAAGGCCCTCGGTAAGGTTTCCACAGGCACAAGACCACGACCGTAGGGTTCAATACGGCGCCACATTAGGGTTCCAAATTTCTCAATATATGCAAATCGCGGAAACCAGCCCGCGATATGCAAACCGGCACCGAGCATGACCAACGCCGAGAGGACTTGCAGCACCCGGTGCCCATGCCCCTCTCCCAGGGGCATGCTCAGCACATGTTCGGCCAGCCCGGCAAAGAAACCCGCGATGGAGTAGCTCAAGACCCGTCCGGCGTTGTAACTGGCGACAAACGGCAGCAACAGGCGCTTGTTTTCACGGATTTCACGCTTGAGACTCAGGGTCAGCGAACCAATGATCGAGCCACACATCCCCAGACAATGCAGTGCGCTGAACATTCCTATCAACAGCGCTACGAAATAGGAAGTACTGAAAGCCGAGTCCAGATGATTCATGGGAAAGATCCAAGTGCTTGATAGGCCAGCATTTACGGCCACACCGAAGGAGACAAAAAGAAGCATTCTACCGCGGTTGCTCAAGGACACGCTAACGATCCTCGCTTAGCCTGTTCGGGGCCCCTTGTCACTTCCCAAGTGACGTTTTATTGTTGCGGAGCCGTTTAACCCCCACTTGAGTATGGACATGGCCCGACCCGTCACCCCTCAAATTGCAGCTGACACCATCATCGAGCTGATCGATTTACCGAATCGTCCAATTGTCCTGATCGAGCGACTCTATCCACCGCATGGCTGGGCAATTCCTGGCGGATTCGTGGATGTGGGCGAAACCTTGGAGAACGCAGCGCGTCGCGAGGCAAAAGAAGAAGTTGGGCTGGATGTCAGCCTGAAAATCTTGCTGGGGATTTATTCAGACCCGGCGCGTGATGTGAGGGGTCATACCGTAACGGCGGTGTATGTGGCAGAGGCCCGCGGGATGCCTGTGGCTGCCGACGATGCTAAGGATGCCAGGGTGGTTGATATAGACGCCATCCCCTCGCCATTGGTTTTCGACCATGCCGAGGTACTGGCAGACTATCGCCGTTATCGGGAGACCGGACAACCGACCCCATTGCGCTGAAGGGGGTCGGCGACGAATCGTCGGTGGCGCCCACTCATAGCTCGACCATCAAGCCCAGTTCCACCACACGATCCGGTGGAATGCGCCAGAACACCATGGCGTTCTCCGCATTCATGGCCATACGGATAAACAGGCGCTCGCGCCACTGAGCCATCCCCTCCCTCGCGGTGGAAACCATGTGTTCGCGTGAGAGGAAGAAGGACGTGTCCTCCATGTCAATCGAAAGTCCCTGGTGTTTGCAATAGGTCAACGCATCAGGAATATTGGGTTCCTGGTTGTAGCCGTAATAAATTCGGATACGAAAAATGTTTCCACCAAAATGACGGATCTTGATTCTATCCGCCAAAGGAACCCATGGTTCGTCACGGGTCACAACAGTCAGCACAATCACTTGTTCATGCAGGACCTTGTTGATCAGGGCATTTTGCAGGAGCGACAAGGGAGCGCCAAACCGACCCGCCGTCAGATAGACGGCGGTTCCAGGCACTCTGGGCAGTGGATCGTGCCCTTGGCGTGAGGCGATTTCCTCCAGCGGTACCGCCTTTTCATTCAGACGCTTCACGAGCAGTTCCCGACCACGGATCCAGGTGGCCAACAGCAGAAAAACGGCTCCACCGATGAGCAGCGATACCCAACCCCCTTGAAATATCTTGGTCGTGTTGGCCGCAAGGAAACCCAGATCAATCAACAGAAAGACCACAAACAGTGTACCGGTCAGCAAGAGATTAAAACGCCAGATGCGACCCAGAAGGCCAAAGGCCAGCAAAGTCGTGACCACCATGGTCCCGGTCACCGCGATTCCGTAGGCACCCGCCAGACGTGAAGACGAACCAAACCCCAGCACCAGAAGAATCACACCAACCGCGAGGACTCGATTCACGGCAGGAACATAAATCTGCCCCATCCGACCCACCGAGGTATGCCGCACGCTGAGCCGAGGGAGGAACCGGAGCCTGATGGCCTGAGCAGCGAGTGAAAAGGCCCCGGAGATCATGGCCTGCGAGGCGATGATCGTCGACAGCGTGGCCAGACCCAGCAGAGGCACAACGCTCCAGGACGGACCGAGCAGATAGAACGGATTGCTGGTCGCGGCTGGACTTCTCAGAAGCAAGGCCCCCTGCCCCAGGTAATTCAGGGTCAGCGCCGGGAAGACCAGAAAGAACCAGGCGACGCGAATCGGCTGGATTCCAAAATGACCCATGCCGGCGTACAACGCCTCGGCTCCGGTCACCACCAGAACGACCGCTCCGAGCACCACCAGCGACTGAGCTTTCGCCTCCATGAGAAAATCCAGTGCATAAATCGGATGAAGCGACTGCAGGATCACCGGAGTCTGACTGATACTGAAAGCCCCCAGAAGCCCAATCACCAGGAGCCAGAGCACCATGACGGGGCTGAAGAGGACGCTGATGAAGGCCGTACCCCGGTGTTGCAGGAAAAAAAGCACGACGAGAATCGTCACGGTTGCCGGGACGATCAGGGGTTTTAGTGCCGGGGTCAGTACCTTGAGGCCTTCCATGGCACTCATCACGGAGATGGCCGGCGCGATTACAGCATCCCCGAAAAAGAGTGAGGTTCCGATCAGGCCGATGGACAGGATCAGCCGGTTCAGTCTCGGCCGATCCCCTACCGTCCTCAGCACGAGGGAAAGCAGTGCCATGATGCCCCCCTCGCCTTTATTATCGGCCCGCATGATCAACAGGGCATATTTGAGACCGACGACGATCAGCAGCAACCAGAAAACCAGGGAGAGAATACCCATGACATGTTCGGCCGTAGGCGATAGCGCATTGCTCCCGCTGAAGGCCACACGCAAGGCATAGAGTGGGCTCGTAGCGATATCGCCAAACACGACACCGACACAGCCCAGCATCAGATTCCACCGCAGGGATTCATTTCCCCGCCCTGTCCGCGTTGCAGCCATGCTTCAAGGTCCATTGCCGAATTTGAAATGCGACCGGAACGAATAGGGAAAACCATGAATACTGAATTGGTGGTCTGCACCCTGGGTACAGAGCCCTCTCTTATCGCCCGGCCCGAGCGCGGCGCATTATAGCCCAGCGGCTTGCCCCACAGAGTTGGGGGGTCTCACATGGTAAGCTCTGGGCTTTTAGTATCCATAAGAATTCCGATGTCACAGGCACGCTCGCTAATTCCGCTCCACCTCGCCGTTCTAACCGTCTCGGATACCCGTGACGAAGCCGATGACTCCTCGGGCAAGCTGCTGGTGGAACGTCTGAGCGAGGCAGGTCACTGTCTCGCCAACAAAAGGATCGTCGCCGACAACATTTATCAGATTCGCGCGGTGGTTTCGGACTGGATTGCCGATCCGGCCATTCAGGGCATCCTCACGACGGGCGGGACCGGCGTTACCGGAAGAGATGGCACGCCGGAGGCCGTCAGCGCGCTTTTTGACAAGACTCTGGATGGTTTCGGAGAACTCTTTCGACACCTTTCCTACCAGGAAATTGGCACCTCCACCTTGCAGTCCAGGGCTGTGGCGGGTGTAGCCAACGGCACTTATATTTTCTGCCTGCCAGGATCATCAGGTGCTTGCCGTCTTGCCTGGGACACCATCATCAGCGCGCAGCTGGATTATCGAACGCGGCCCTGCAACCTGGTGGAATTGATGCCCCGACTGCTCGAAAAGTAGAGTGTCGCCCTACCCTCCGGTGGCATTCATGTGCCGAAGAATGATGGGCTCCCCACGCAAATCGAAGTGATGCCTTTCCGGCTTGATGGCCATGGCCGCCACGATGGCCGATTTGAGTTCCTCAATATTGCTCGACTCGTTCCGTAACACGGCCTTAAGATCCACCGAGTGCTCATTGCCAAGGCAAAGCAGCAATCTTCCCTCGGCCGTCACCCGCACCCGGTTGCAGGTCGCACAGAAATTATGGCTGTGAGGTGAAATGAACCCCACGCGGGTCCCGGTATTGGCTACACGGTAGTAGCGCGATGGCCCGCCGGTCGAGTCGCTACTGGGCACGAGGTCAAACATGGCCTCCAGTCGTTGTCGGATTTCATCACTGGAGCAATACTCCTCGGCCCGATCATGGGCATCCACCCGGCCCAGCGGCATTTCCTCGATAAAACTGATATCGATGCCCTTGCCGATGGCGTAGCTGACCAGATCACACACCTCATCATGATTCCGGTTCCGCAACACGACAGCGTTGAGCTTGATCCTTTCGAATCCCTGCTCGAGAGCGGCGTCGATACCGGCGAGAACAACGGCCAGGTCACCCACCCGTGTCAATTGGCGAAACCGTTGCGGCTTGAGGCTGTCGAGGCTCACGTTGATGCGCTTCACGCCGGCTGCCTTGATATTGGCCGCCTCTTGGAGCAGATGTGATCCATTGGTGGTCAACACCAACTCATTCAAGCCCGGCAACTGACTGATCTGGGCCATAAGCCCCACGGCCCCTTTTCTAACCAAGGGTTCTCCGCCCGTAATACGAACCTTCTCAACACCCAGTTCCACGAATGCCCGGGCGACCTGATAAATCTCTTCCAGCGTCAAGATCTGCGGGCGAGGGAGAAACTCCATCTCCTCGCTCATACAGTAAAGGCAACGAAAATCGCAGCGATCAGTGATGGATATCCGGACATAGGTGATCCGCCGACCAAATCGATCCTCGAGTGGTTGCGTCAGATCAGCAGCCTTTTTGATACTTGAGTCCATAAGCCAAATTCTCCCATGACCATGGCGAATGGCCAAGCATTTCAGTCAGGAATTAACCCGCCATGAGAACTGGCAACAGAACGGCCTCATATCGCAACAACAGCACCACAAGCATTTTTCGACAGAATCATGGAAACTATCGGGTGACGGTGGATTATGAACATATGAAGTGTTTGATTGAGCTCACCGATTGACTGATCCGCACGAACGGACGAAAAACAAAACACATAAGCGACGATGAAACGACTCCAGGAATTATTTGAAGGCACTTCGGCCATTGCCGAGGACAACCTGGAATTTCTCGAGGACCTTTACGAGCGCTTCCTGCGAGATCCTGACTCGGTCGATTCGAGCTGGCGTGAGAAATTTAGATCGATCCAGGAAGAGCCGCTGCAAATTCGGCCTGAGCGCGAGACCGCACAATCATCCATATCCGCAAACAGAGAAGAGATTGAAAGCACGCTTCGCAAGCAGGCAGCTGTCGATCAGCTGATCTACCATCATCGGACCCGTGGACATCAGGTAGCCAAGAACAACCCGCTTCAACGTATCGAGCCCGATCAACTCAGGGACCTTGACCCCGCTTACTATGGGCTGACCGACCAGGATCTCGACAGTCACTTTTACGTCGACATCCTTCATCACCTCCGCCGCCTGCCCTTGAGGGAGATTCTCTCCCTTTTGAAGCAAACCTATTGCGAAAGCATCGGCACCGAATACATGCATATTGTCGACAGCGACATCAAGCTGTGGATTCAAACCCGATTGGAAAACACGCGCGGGCGCGCGTTTCCGGAGGCCGGAAGTCAACGAAATCTGCTTCGCGCCCTGACGGCCGCCGAGGGGATTGAGCGCTACCTGCACCGAAAATATGTCGGTCAAAAGCGATTTTCACTGGAGGGCGCCGAAAGTCTCATCCCCCTGCTGGATGAAATCATCGAGCGATCCAGCGAACAGGGAACCCGCGAACTCGTGATCGGCATGGCGCATCGGGGACGATTGAACGTGCTCATCAACGTCTTGGGGAAAAAACCCAGTTCGCTGTTCCAGGAGTTCGAGGGCAAGTCATCCGGCTCGCCGATGGCCAGTGCCGGGGATGTGAAGTATCACATGGGCTTCTCCTCCAACATCATGACCCGGAATGGGCCGGTCCACACGGCGCTGGCCTTCAA
>DIVI01000115.1:0-4603 GCA_002423305.1 Methylococcus sp. UBA6136
CCAGAATGAGACTTTATGGTGCAAGATCGCACAAATTCTGGAATATTTCCGCCTATTGCACACTGATAGGAAATGATATGCGCCCCTTCGGGTTCTTCCCATTTGCCCGGCACTCCCGCATCCTGCTGTTGCGTTCAATCAACTGGGGTGCATACCATGGAAATCCTTACCACTACAGTCATTTTGTCCATGTTGATCAGTCTTGGTGTTTTTATCCGTCTGGTCATCAAGACGCTGAATGAACATGACTGAGAGCAATCCTTCCAGAGGCCCCTCGCCGGGACAGGAAGGGGCTTAGCTGGTCGGCGTCAGGCCGTGACCGATCTTTGCGAAGATATTGGCCAATCCCTTTTGGCCGCTATGACTAGTAGTGCGTTTCAGCAAAANNCCATTACCGTTCGCGGTGAGCCCTTCGGCTCCGCTCAGGAGAGCCTTGTCGAACCGCTACTGCCTGCCAATATTGGCCTTCGACAGGCTCAGGCCGAACGGATTATTTGTAATCGTTTTAATGGGACGATCTACTAGCCTCGCGCTTACTCAATGAAATCCGGCAATTGTTTTACAGACACCCTCATGTGCCTCGGATAAATCGACGGCCCAAACTGATTGTAGATCGCCACATCGGCGGCATCCTGGCCATAGGCCACCACCACCCGTCCTCCTCGGGGCTCCGACTGAGTGGGATCGAAGGTATACCAGCGACCGCCCACATAGGCTTCAAACCAGGCATGAAAATCTATGGGCTGCAGGCCCAACAGATAGCCCACCGCCATCCGCGCCGGAATGCAGAGGGCGCGACACAGAGAGATTCCCAGGTGGGCAATCTCCCGGCAGACACCCTCGCCCGCCTGATAGGTTTCCACGGCAGACAACTGGAATTGAGGCGAATCGGGGTTGAAGCGGATGTTCTTGCGCAGCCATTCATGGATGGTGACCACCTGGTCATATCCGGGCTTCACACCCATGACGATTTCCTGACTCATGTCAATGAACCGATCAGATTCGCAATACCGGGTAGGTAACAGATAGCTCAGCACCTCCTCGGGAAGGGTTTGCACCTCGTNNACGGAGAATTGACCCGGCGGCGCAACCAGACGCTGACAGAGATTACCGAACCGGTCAGTGAACTCAAAAACCGGAACACTCGGCTTCAGGATGTAAGACTCTCGCCCAATCCACTGTTGAGCGTTATTACGTGGTCTCAGCATCAAAATGAAGGGGGTGGGCACCTCCACTTCGAAATCCATTTCACAGCGGGTTTGCAACCAGATCAAGGAAGCAGCCGGCGTGGACTTCACCCTCAAACCCCGTCCTTGACCCCCTCTTCCTGGCCGGCCGCATAGGTCAGTTGTGCCACGTTGTCCTTGGTGAAGAAGCCTTGGAAATCACCGAAACGTTGGACGTATTCAATGATCAGCGAGGAGAAGTCCGAGGCCGATGAAAAGATTTGCTTGAGCCCTTCGCTCCTCGAACCGATCGTCTCCAGCAGGAAGCCCTTGCCCTGGCCGGCAATGGCATCGACGACGATGTCGATGTATTCCTTACCGTCCCGCTGGCCATCCTTGACCTCGACCGCGATGTGATGGAGTCGCGGGCCATAGTTACGGACGAAGGTTTCGGTCGGACTGGGCAAATGATTGAGATGGTTGACGCAGTAGGGATGGTTATTGGCGGTAAAGACCTTGGCGGGGCTCACGGATTCAGGCACCTGGCGGATGCTTTTGGTGACGTTGGTCGATGAATTCTGATCCTTGATGTCATAGCTGCCCCAGTAGTAGTAGCTGGACAGGCCAAGGTATTCCAATAGCGCCGCTTCCCGATTCTGGCTGTAAACACGCGTCGCCAGGTGGTCCACCGGGCAGAGAAGTTCGTTAATACCCAACCGCTCCTGCATCTCCTTGCCACGGTCATTGGCCGCCTGGGCCGATGGGAGAATGAGGCATTCCCCATGCTGATAAACACGGATGCCGTCCACCGGTCGCTCCATGTAACCGACGACATTTTGGGTATAGGGCGAGGGTTTGGAGAGGCTGACATTGAGTGGCAAATCCAGCTCGGCCAGTTGGCCAACCTGGAAGAAGCGGAACTCACGCTGCTGCTGTAAGGCAACCACCTGATGACGATCCGAGGTCAGCAGGATTTCGCCAAGATATCGGCTATGCGGCCGCCGTGAACCGACCGGGTAGAGATCATTGAGGCTGCGAAAGATATCGATATGTTTCGGATCCTTGGTTTCACGCAGCAGGATATCGGGCGAATTCATGTCGATGCGCAGGACATGCGTGAGGTGTTTATCGCTGTCCAGGGTGACCAGGTATTGGTACGGGGTCATCAGCGCCAGTTCGGCGATGTACTCCACCGAGTTGCCCGGCTCGACGCTGATGATCATGGCCTCGATGCCACCGATCATTTCGGTCAGGCCGGAGCGATCGCGTTCTTCCAGCAGCCGTGGCAGGTACTCCTCGAAAAAGTCGGAGTTTTTCTTGTCACCAAAGCGCGGCATGGCAGTAGAGCAATACATGGATATTTTCCTGATTTAAAGGGGTTTCCAGCGAAGATCGAGGGTCAGGGGAAAGCGGGGATTCGGCGGTTCGTCGCGCACGCGCAGAGCGCCCGGTGTGTGGCCATGCTCCCAAAACCTAGCCCGACGGCGGGCTTCGGCTTCGTTGGCATTGACCGGGAAAGTGTCGTAGTTGCGACCGCCGGGGTGGCTGACATGGTAGGTGCAACCGCCGATGGCGCGGCCATTCCAGCTGTCCACTAGATCAAACACCAGGGGCGCATGTACAGCGATAGCGGGATGCAGGGCCGAGGGCGGCGCCCAGGCCTTGAACCGCACTGCAGCGACAAACTCGCCGGGGACCCCGGTTGGATGCAATGGCAGCAGGCGGCCATTGCAGATGACCTGATGCCGGGTGCCGGTCATGCCGTTGATCTTGATTTGCAAACGCTCTACCGAGGAATCGACATAGCGCGCCGTGCCGCCCGTGCTGACTTCCTCGCCCAGCACGTGCCAGGGCTCGATGGCCTGGCGTAATTCCAGCTTCACGCCTTCGTAGACCACGCTGCCATAACGCGGGAAGCGGAACTCCAGAAAAGGCGCAAACCAGGCGTCATCAAAGGCATAGCCCGCAGACCGCAGGTCACGGACGATGTCGCGGATATCCGCCTCGATGAAATGCGGAAGCATGAAGCGGTCATGGAGCGCGGTGTCCCAGTAAACCAGTTTGCCGGCATAGGGCGTCTTCCAGAAGCGGGCGACCAGCGCCCGCAGCAACAGGGCCTGAACCAGACTCATCTGATAATGCGGGGGCATCTCGAAGGCGCGCAATTCCAGCAAGCCCAGTCGCCCCGTCGCGGAATCCGGCGAGTAGAGCTTGTCGATACAGAACTCGGCACGGTGGGTATTGCCGGTCATGTCGATCAGCAGATTGCGCAACAGCCTGTCCACCAGCCAGGGCTGGGCGGATTCCTTGCCGGGCTTTAGCCGCGACTGGATTTGCTGGAACGCAATCTCCAACTCGTACAGATTGTCGTCGCGGGCCTCGTCGACTCGCGGTGCCTGACTGGTTGGGCCAATGAACTGACCGGAAAATAGGTAGGACAGTGACGGGTGCTGCTGCCAATAGGTGATGAGACTCTTGAGCAGATCGGGACGCCGGAGAAACGGACTGTCTGCCGGCGTGCCCCCACCTAGCGTGATGTGGTTACCGCCGCCGGTTCCGGTGTGGCGTCCATCGAGCATGAACTTCTCGGTGGCCAGGCGGGTTTGCCGCGCTTCCTGGTAAAGAACGCGCGTGCGGTGCTCCAGTGTTTCCCAACTTTCGGAGGGATGAATGTTCACCTCGATCACGCCCGGATCAGGCGTCACCGACAGCGAAAGCAGACGGGGATCACGCGGCGGCGCATAGCCCTCCAGCCGGACCGGCTGTTTCAGGTCGGCAGCACAGGCCTCAATGGCGGACACCAGTTCCAGCCAGGCTTCGAGTCGAGTGACCGGCGGCAGGAAGACATAAAGGATTCCCTCACGCACCTCCAACCCCAGTGCAGTGTGGATGACTTCCCGCGCGTCGGGTTCATCGTCTATCGGGTCGGATTTTTCTGTGTGCATGGCAGGAGGCGCCTCCGTGAGCGAGTCACGGGCTTCGAAGGGATCGAGCGGCAACTCGAGTTCGAAATCTTCGGGGGCGACCCAGGGCAGGCTGCTCAGCGGCAGACGCAACCCCATGGGCGAATCGCCGGGCAACACATACAAACGATCATGCACCAGTGGCCAGCGGCTGGATTTCCAGCGCGGCTGAGCTTCGGCATCTATCGACTTGATTGGAAGGACATAACCGACCCCGGCAGTCAGACCCTGGCGCAATTGTCGGGCGAGTGTCTGGCGAACGGCGGGATGATCCAGATCGGCCGCATGCGGGTCGACGTTGGCGGGCAATCGGCTCTCCTCGTCCAAAGCCAGCCAGGGATCCTCGAAGGCGGCAATGAGGTAGCCCGGATTCAGCCCCAGATGGGCCGTGAGCGCCTGGCCAAAGGATTCGGCTGAGTTCAATGACAGCGCCTCGTCCGGAGTCGCTGCAAAACAGGCGCTGTCACGCCACAC
>DIVI01000115.1:4709-4984 GCA_002423305.1 Methylococcus sp. UBA6136
AGGCGGGTGACCGTCATGCTCACATCCAGCATGGCGTCACAGACACTGGTCATGCCGATCACGGGGGCAGCAGAGGTCGGCAGGGCGGAAACGGCCAGCGGGATATGCCCTTCCCCGGCTAGCAGGCCCGAAGTCGCATCCATTCCGACCCAACCGGCACCAGGTATGTAGGCTTCGCACCAGGCATGCAGATCGGTGAAATCCGCCGTGGGTCCGGCCGGACCCTCCAGCGGCTTTTCATCAGCCACCAACTGGATCAGATAGCCGGACACGAA
>DIVI01000115.1:5011-5914 GCA_002423305.1 Methylococcus sp. UBA6136
CCGAGGCCATTTGCTCGGGATAGGTGAAGGGGTAATGCTCGGCCCATTCCTCGACGAAGAAATCGAACGGGTTGATGACCGTCATGTCGGCCAGCAAATCGACCGTGATGTCGATTTCTCGCGTGGGCTCGGGAAAGGTCAGGCGCGCCACGAAGTTGCCGTAGGCATCCTGCTGCCAATGAATGAAATGCTGCGCCGGGAGAATCTTCAGGGAATAACCTGATATCGGGGTGCGAGCATGCGCGGCGGGCCGCAGGCGGATTTCGTGCGGCGCAGCCACCACCGGTCGATCGAAGACATAGTGCGATTTGTGATGCAGCGCGACACGGATGGTCATGGCATGAACCTCAGGCTTACCGTCATGAGAGGGGGCCAGGTTCGGCTGGGCTTTCCGGCTCGCTCAGCCAGTCCGGATTCGGCAAGGAGGCAAACACGCCCCGCAGTCCGTCACTCCAGCGCTTGCTGATTTGCGAGAAGTATGGATCGTCCTGGGTGATGTGCTGTTCGAGGTCGAGGAAGAAGCTGGATTCGCCATAGCACGCCAGATCGATGGGTAAACCCACCGAGAGATTGCTGCGCATGGTGGAATCAAAGGACACCAGAACGCACTTGATGGCATCGTTCAACGGCGTATCCGGCTTGATGACCCGATCGAGTATCGGCTTGCCATATTTGGTCTCGCCGATCTGGAAATAGGGGGTTTCATCCCCCGCCTCGATGAAATTACCCTCGGCATAAACCAGGCAGAGGCGCATGCGCTCGCCGCGGATCTGACCGCCGACGATGAAGTTGGCACCGGCGTCCACGTTGCTCTGGGCCAGGAAGGCTCCATCATGCTCGCGAACCGAGCGCAGTCATTCACCTAGTAGCTGCGCCACGTCGAACATGGACTCGACGTTCCAG
>DIVI01000240.1 GCA_002423305.1 Methylococcus sp. UBA6136
TCCATCGAGTGCTCCATCGTCGACAAGGCTTGGCAGATGGGCTGGATACAACCACAGATCGCTAAGCACAAAACCGGCAAGCGTGTAGCTGTCGTTGGTTCCGGGCCTGCAGGAATGGCCACCGCACAACAACTGGCCAGAGCCGGTCACGATGTGGTGGTGTTCGAGAAGAATGACCGAATCGGTGGGCTGCTTCGTTATGGGATTCCCGACTTCAAGATGGAAAAGCACCACATCGACCGACGGATTGCGCAGATGCAGGCCGAAGGGGTCGTCTTCCGTCCCAACTCGCATATAGGCAAGGATATTCCTGCCCGGCAACTGCTAGACGATTTTGATGCCGTTGTGTTGGCCGGAGGTTCCGAGTATCCCCGGGACCTTACAGTCCCAGGGCGGGACCTGGATGGTGTTCACTACGCCATGGAATTCCTGCCGCAACAGAACAAGCGTGTCGCCGGCGATGACCTGACAGACGACATCAGCCTCCTGGCTACCGGCAAGAACATCATCGTCATCGGAGGCGGCGATACGGGTTCGGATTGTATCGGTACCTCCAAACGGCATGGCGCAGATTCCATTACTCAGCTGGAAATCATGCCCAAGCCACCAGAAAAGGAAAACAAGTCCCTGACCTGGCCAAACTGGCCAAACAAACTGCGCACGTCAAGCTCTCATGAGGAAGGCTGTGAGCGGATGTGGAGTGTTGACACCGTCTCGCTTGAGGGACATAACGGAAAGGTCACACAAATCAATTGCGTCAAAGTGGAATGGAAGCAGGAAGGCGGCCGCTGGAACATGAGCCGGGTTCTTGGCAGCGAATTCAGCCTAAAGGCCGATCTGGTGCTGCTCGCCATGGGCTTCGTCCATCCAATCCGCGATGGCCTCCTGGAGGATCTGGGCGTCGACATGGACGAACGCCGTAATGTCAAAGCCAATACCGTCGACTACCGCACTTCGGTCGACAAGGTCTTCACGGCTGGCGATATGCGCCGCGGTCAATCCCTGGTCGTTTGGGCAATTCGCGAGGGCCGACAATGCGCGCGCTCGGTCGACGAATATCTGATGGGGTCCAGCGAACTTCCGCGCTGACCCGTCTCACCTGGTCCGCCACGGAAGGCGGCCAGTTCCTCTCCCGGATGCTCTCCGGTACCACCGTTCAGCAACCCAACAGTCAGCTCAGTCTGGAATCCCTGTGCCTGGGTACCTAACAAGACCCATACCTACGGCCATTCAGCGGTCCGGGGTCTCGTAAAAGCATCGGTTCATTCGCCATCACAGTCAGGGCGATGCCTATATCTCGTGCCAAAATAAACCAATAGACACAACATGTAGTTCATTGGATATAATCGCCGAGAAATTTAGATCAATCTGCCCACCTAACACTGTCATCAGGAGAGCGCATCATGCTGAACTGGGAAGACCCACTGCAGGGATTAACCACAAGGGCGCCAGGCCCGGGCTCATTCATGCCACCCACGGACATCAGCCTGGACTTGGTGGAATCCTCACCGGCTTTGGCCCCTGCTTCGGTCCCTGAAATCACACAGGAACCAGCTCTCCATCAAGGGGCAACCGGACTCGAAAATATCGAGCTTGGTGCTAGGCGTATTCAGGTCGATGACAAAAAGATCATCAATTGCCGTGCTGACCTGAATCAGCTGGTTCCGTTCAAGTATCGCTGGGCCTGGCAGAAATACCTGGATGCCTGTGCCAATCACTGGATGCCGCAGGAAATCAATATGAACGCGGATATCGCGCTTTGGAAGAGCGCTGATGGCCTGACTGAAGATGAACGCATCATAATCAAGCGCAATCTGGGCTTCTTCTCGACCGCGGACTCACTGGTGGCTAACAATCTGGTACTCGCCGTTTATCGCCATATCACTAATCCGGAGTGCCGCCAGTATCTGTTGCGGCAGTCTTTCGAGGAAGCGCTCCACACACATGCCTACCAGTACATTGTGGAATCACTGGGCATGGATGAAGGCGAAGTCTTCAATATGTATCGGGAATTGCCTTCGGTGGCTCGCAAGGCTGAATGGGCGCTGCCTTACACCCGGTCACTGGGCGATCCAAACTTCAGCACCGGCACCCCTGAAACCGATCAGCGATTGTTGCGTGACCTCATTGCGTTCTACGTTATCTTCGAAGGCATTTTCTTCTATGTCGGCTTTACCCAAATTCTCTCAATGGGTCGTCGCAACAAGATGACGGGTACGGCAGAGCAGTTCCAATACATCCTGCGAGATGAATCGATGCATATGAACTTTGGCATCGACGTCATCAATCAGATCAAGATCGAAAACCCCCATCTCTGGAATCAAGAATTCCAGCAGGAAATGATCAAACTGATCACGGAGGCGGTCGAGATTGAAATTCAGTACGCCCATGACACCATGGCTCGCGGTGTTTTGGGGCTGAATGCGAACATGTTTGAAGAGTATCTCAAGTACATCGCCAATCGCCGCTGCAATCAGATCAACCTGCCTGAACAATATCCCGGCGCACAGAACCCCTTCCCCTGGATGAGCGAAATCCTGGACCTCAAAAAGGAAAAGAATTTCTTCGAAACCCGCGTCACTGAATACCAGACCGGCGGCGCACTCAGCTGGGACTGAGCAGGATCGTTTAGGGCCAGAGGCCCCGGAATCGACGCGCCGTCGATTCCGGCCCTCCTTGCCCAGCCAACACACCTTCAATCGCCGCTAAAAGGTTTGCGCCAGCATCCAGCAGCAGTCGGCCGTTTTCTGGCGTGATACCGCCGATGGCAACTATCGGGACAGAGCAGCGCTTCCGGGCTTCTCTCAAGGCCTCGATCGGGGCGCAGGGAGCCAGTGGCTTGGTTGCCGACGGAAAGAACCGACCGAAAGCAACGTAGTCAGCCCCCCCTTGTTCCGCCTCAACGGCACGTTGAGGGCTGTCATAACAGGAAATTCCAATGATCGCCTTTGCGCCCAGCCTGTCGCGGGCGTACATCAGATCGACGTCTTCCCCGCCCAAATGCACCCCATCAGCCCCCACTGCCCGGGCTAAGTCGACATCATCGTTAATGATGAAGGGTATCCCCGCCACCCTGCACCTTGCGCGAATTCGGGTGGCGCTCCCTACCGGATCATGCGCGTGCTTGACGCGATACTGCACAACAACTGCCCCGCCACGAATACCGTCAACCAGTTCCCTTTCCCACCCAGGTCCAGTATCAGGATCGTCACGAGAAATCAAATAGAGACCATGGCGGGGAAAAACTGTCGAGTTCATATCTGGATAGGTTGGATCACAGGCACATCAACTATTTTTTCCAGCGCAGGGATAGGTGGTCGAAAGTGCGTCGATGATGATTCTGGCAGCCGGCTGATTCAGCTTTTCCGGATGGGCTCGAATGTACTTTTTTGTCATCTCGGTTGCTTGACCATTATCAAATTGGTCAGGTGTGCAAAACAGCATCCCACGCATCGAGTCGTGGACACCCGCCACATAACTCAAACAAGCCATGGCATCATGAATATCGTTTCCGCTGGCTCTTTTTTGCAGCACCCGATCATCAGCCTCGCAATACTGTCTTAGCACGTCCCCGCTGATAAAAGCGGCCTGGCAAGGTTTAAACATGCCGGGCCCGGCAACGCAGAGCAACAGCAGGGGACCCCTCAACGAGCGCATTTCCAAATTAGGGCGCACCTTTCCATGTAACCCCTCCCGTAGCTTCTTTATAGCCATCATGGCTTTCCATCCTTGCAGGGATAAGCCTGCTTGAGAGCATCAACGACCAGATTGGCTTCATGCTCGTCCAACCGTTCCGGATGCGACTTCATGAATGCACGCACCGTCTCAACCTTTTCCTGATGAGATACGGTTACAGGAGGGCAGGCCATCATGCCGTCGATAGCGTCATATACACCATGGATATAACTATTGCATTGGCTGAGATTCCTGGAAGCCTTCTGGGAAGAATCGCAAGCCGCCTGAAGATGGCGAGCTGTTTTAAGATGCGCGAAGCCAGGTCCAGACGGCAGACACAAGGCCACAATCATTATCCAGGTAAGATGCATTGTTGACTCCCGATATGAATAGATTTGCCCATGCATTTGACCACAGCCCGATAAACACTGAACAGGGCAAGTACAGACGTTACGTGAAACAGAGGGGCCGTGGGTCCCCCACGGTACTCATCCAAAGCTTATAATCTACTCCGCTGAATTTTTTCTATTCCGAGCATCATCCATGTCCAAACCCACTGTTAAAAAAGTTGCCCTCGCCTATTCAGGAGGGCTCGACACTTCCGTCATTCTGCAATGGCTGCGTGATACCTACAACTGCGAAGTCGTGACCTTCACCGCGGACATCGGACAAGGCGAAGAAGTCGAACCCGCCCGAGCCAAGGCCCAGGCCATGAGCATCAACGAGATCTTCATTGATGACCTCACTGAAGAGTTTGCCCGCGATTTCGTCTTCCCAATGTTCAGGGCCAACACCATTTACGAGGGCGAGTATCTTCTCGGCACCTCCATCGCTCGCCCCCTGATCGCAAAACGCCTCATTGAAATTGTCAATGAAACTGGTTGTGATGCCATTTGTCATGGGGCCACGGGTAAGGGCAATGACCAGGTGCGCTTCGAACTCGGCGCCTACGCGTTAAAACCCGACATCAAAGTCATCGCTCCCTGGCGGGAATGGGATCTAACCTCGCGGGAAACCCTGCTGGCTTATGCAGAGAGACACAGCATCCCGATCGAAATGAAGCGCGGCAAGGCCTCTCCCTACTCAATGGATGCCAATCTGCTCCACATCTCCTATGAGGGTGGCGTCCTGGAGGATCCCTGGGCTGAGCCGGAAGAAGACATGTGGCGCTGGAGCGTATCGCCTGAAGCCGCTCCCGACCACCCTACCTACCTGGAACTGACCTACGAACGCGGCGACATCATCGCCATCGATGGCGTTACCCTCTCCCCTGCCCAGGTACTTGCCGAATTGAACCAGCTGGGCGGCGCCAACGGCATAGGTCGCCTGGATATCGTCGAGAACCGCTATGTCGGCATGAAATCCCGCGGGTGTTATGAAACTCCCGGCGGCACCATCATGCTCAAGGGGCATCGTGCCATTGAATCACTCACCCTGGATCGCGAGGTGGCCCACCTCAAGGATGAACTGATGCCGCGCTACGCCAGCCTGATCTATAACGGGTACTGGTGGAGTCCAGAGCGCATACTCCTGCAGGAACTCATTGACTCGTCACAAGCGACAGTGAACGGCGAAGTACGTATCAAGCTCTACAAAGGCAATGTCACCGTGGTCGGCAGAAAATCCGAGCGGAACAGCTTGTTCGATATGAATATCGCGACCTTTGAGGACGATAAGGGCGCTTATAATCAGAAGGATGCCGAAGGCTTCATTAAGCTCAACGCAC
>DIVI01000060.1 GCA_002423305.1 Methylococcus sp. UBA6136
GTGCCGCGGGCCAGCCAATCAGGCTCGACATCATTGGCCACCGGTACGCGTTTCATGTGGACCGCAAGGATCTGTTGACGACCACGCACATCGGGCAGGCCAACGACCACCTGCCGATCGAAACGGCCCGGACGGAGCAGCGCCTTGTCCAAAACGTCAGCACGGTTAGTCGCAGCGATGATAATGATGCCTTCGTTACCGCTGAAGCCATCCATCTCCACCAGTAGCTGATTGAGGGTTTGTTCGCGTTCGTCATGCCCTCCACCGAGTCCTGCACCGCGCTGGCGGCCAACCGCGTCGATTTCATCGATGAAAATGATACAGGGCGCACGCTTCTTGGCTTCCTCGAACATGTTGCGGACGCGGGACGCACCTACACCCACGAACATTTCCACGAAATCGGAACCCGAGATGGAAAAGAACGGAACCTTGGCTTCGCCGGCAATGGCCCGGGCTAACAGTGTTTTACCGGTTCCGGGCGGCCCGACCATCAGCGCCCCTCTTGGGATCATTCCGCCCAGTTTCTGGAACTTGCTGGGATCCCGGAGGAAGTCGACCATTTCCTGGACCTCTTCCTTCGCTTCGTCACAGCCGGCGACATCGTTGAAGGTGACCTTGACCTTGTCTTCTTCGATGAGCTTGGCCTTGCTTTTGCCAAAGTTCATGGCGCCACCGCCGGCCCCACCCTGCATCCGCCGCATGAAGAAGATCCATACGCCAATGAGCAGCAACATGGGGAAGGTGGCCATCAGGAGCTGTGTTAGGAAGGAGGGACGCTCCGGGGGAATCACTTTGATGTCGACATGATTCTTCAAAAGATCATCCACGAGGTGGGGATCGCCGGGGTTATACGTGGTGAAACGGTCACCGTCAGTCATCATGCCGCTGATAGTGTCGCCATCCATGTTGACTTGGCGGATAGTGCCTTGGTTGATCGCAGCGATGAAGTTCGTGTAGGTCATCGCCGTGTCGACTTTGGTCTTGGGGCTGAAATAGTTGAACATCGACAATAGCGCGAATGCGATGACGACCCACAGGAGGATGTTCTTCGTCATGTCTTTCATGTCTCTTCCTCTTTCGGTTTGAATAATGCGGGGTGGAATCCCCGCGGCCTCAGCTTTGTTTTCTTCTTGCTTGGTCTCTACCAGTCTTCACCGGCTCCATCTGTGGGCTTGGCAGTAAAAGATTCTGCATTCTAGCTCGACTTGCAGTCTCCGGATGTCCATGTCCTGTCCAGTATTAACCCATGGCATCGTGGCTTTGTCAAACCATTGTCATGGACATATGTTTTGAGTACCATGAATTCTGACTGGTTGTGATGGTTTTTGTTCAATGGAGGTCTCCAGTGAAGTCACAGTTGTCGGATTCAACCTTCGCCATTGGCGCTGTGGCGAGACTGACGGGCATTCCCATGGATACCCTACGTATCTGGGAGCGTCGCTACCGGGCCGTCGTGCCCCAGCGGTCATCGCAAAACCGAAGGTTTTACTCTCGGGATGATGTTACCCGGCTGTTGCTGATCAAGCAGCTGGTCGAGCTGGGAGAACCCGTTGGCACGGTAGTGCATCTTGAGGAGGGGCAACTGAGGAATCGTCTCAATGCCCATGCTGAGTTGCAGCAGTCGGGCAATCAGGTGCCAGGTACCGTTCATCGCGAGCGGTATGCTGCCACTGTCATGGTGTTTGGGGAGGCGCTGCCTTACCAGATGAGGTATTGGTCAACCGAGTTGGAGCCACTCAGTCTTGTTGGTGCCTATCATCTGTTCAACGAATTTGAACAGGCGGTGATCAATCATCATCCGGAGATTCTCCTGCTGGAATTTCCCGCTCTGCAAGCCGAGGCAGTCAGCCGTATTCAGGGGTTCATGCACATAGCTCCTTCTCAGCGCGTCATAGTCGTATATGCCTTTGCGACACGCCCAATGCTGGAGCGGCTTCGCAAGCTGGGCGTGATGGCTTTGCGGGCGCCGGTGACGCCGGCCCTGGTGTTGGAAGCTTGCCAACTTCCTCAACATCAAAGCCGACCGGAAACGGATTTCGGCGCTCATATTACTGACATCAGCCCCCGGCGATTTAGCGGCAAACAGCTGGCCATGATTAGTGGCGTATCGTCACGGCTGGTATGCGAATGTCCCCAACACCTGGTCGATCTGGTCTCCCGGGTGGCCGCATTCGAGCAATACACTCTGGACTGCGAACTACGGACCCCAAAAGATGCCTCCATTCACGAGCGTCTCTATCGCATGACGGCCCATGCGCGAGCCACTCTGGAAAGCGCACTCTTCTACCTGTTGGAGAGCGAGAGGATTGAGATCCCGGACCACGAGGAATCTGAACCGGTGAAATAGGTCACACAAGTTCATGAGCAGTTCCAAATCAATGGTTGGTCCGGCTACGTGAAGCTTAGATTGATATCTGCTGGCTCCAGATAACTGCTTTCTTGCTCCAAATCCGCGATCGTCAGGGGATGTTCCTCGAGCCAGCCCGCCGGGAAAGTCAGCTGGATATGATTTTTGTTCATCTCCAGCCGGACAGGAGGAACCTGAGTCAAGGCGCGACTCCGATGCAGGAGGATCGCCAGGCGCAGAACAACGGCCAACGATCTACCTTGGTCGTCCCAGGGTGCTGATAACTCCCTGAATAGCTTGGTCGGGAATTTCCGCCGATGACAGCGAACCAAAGTCGCCAGCAGCCACTGATCCTGATTTGAAAAGCCCGGAAGGTCAGCATTCGCCAGAATGTAGGCACCGTGTTTGTGGTAGCCGCTATGAGCGATGTCGCGCCCGATATCATGCAATGCCGCAGCCCAATCCAGCCACTGGCCGGCAGTATCTCGATCCAGTGTTGCGGGAAATGCCAGCTGATCCAGCAGCATCTTGAGTGTGGCCTGAATCTGCAGCGCGTGATCCGTCTCGACGTGATATCGGGCCGCCAATGCCTGGACGGTGCGCTCCCGGACATCCTCGTGATTGATCCGGCCCAATAGATCGTGGAGCAGCCCCTCCCGCAGCGCGCCATCGGAGATTTGCATGTGTTCGATGTCGAGTGCTTCGAAAGTGGCCTGAATGATGGCCAGACCTCCGGGGAAACTGGGAAAGCGCTCCGGATCCAGGTCTGGAAAGTCGTTCCGGTTCAGACGTCCGCCATCGATGACGGCCTCAACCAGGCGGTTCAAGCCCTCGGCGCTGATGCCCTCGCGCGACCAGCCCCGGCCCTGCAGCAGTTTCTGAGTGGTGCGCAAGGTGCCCGAGGCGCCTACGGCCTGTTTCCATTGCCGACTGTGAAACAGGTGCTCGAATGGCTCTAGCTCGCGTTTGGCTGCAATAACCGCCCGTTTGAAGCGTTTTGCGCTGATCTTGCCATCACCAAAATAAGTCATGCTCATGGACACACAGCCCATACGCAAACTCTCTTTCTGCAGCGGGGTTTGATCGACGCCGATGATGTACTCGGTACTACCGCCACCGATATCCATCACTAGGCGGCGTTTACCGTCCGAAGGCAGGCTTTGTGACACACCCTGATAGATGAGCCGCGCCTCCTCGATACCAGAAATAATCTCGATGGGGTGGCCCAGAGCCTGCTCGGCCCTGGCCAGCCAGGGCCCCGCATTACGTGTTGCCCTCAAGGTATTAGTGCCCACAGCGCGCACACTGCCGGGTGGCAGCGATCTGAGACGTTGTCCAAAGCGCTCCATGCAGTCGAGCGCTCGCTGCTGGATATCCGGCGTCAGATCACGTTCCGGGGTGAGTCCGGACCCCAGCCGAACCATTTCGCGAAGTCGATCGAGCACCACGATTTCGTTGGCACGTAGTTCGGCGACAATCATGTGGAAGCTGTTGGAACCCAGATCAACAGCGGCAACTTGTGCAGGACGAGCGGAAGTGGTCACGAATAAACAGATTAAGGCTAGATGGGAGGGAACCGCTAAAGTTCGATAAACTTCGACAGCCGTCATTCCGCTCTATTGTCACAAATGCCACCCGAAAAAACAGCCACCATGAAAGCCTTGTCCCTGCGTGGTTTGCGCAAGACCTACAAAAACGGTCTGGAAGCATTGAAAGGCATCGATCTTCAGGTCGAGTCCGGTGATTTCTTTGCCTTGCTCGGTCCAAATGGCGCCGGCAAGTCCACCACCATCGGCATCATCAGTTCGCTCGTCAACAAGACTTCGGGCCATGTCGAGATTTTTGGCCATGATCTGGATCGTGACACCGAGGCGGCCAAGCGGCTGATCGGCATCGTCCCTCAGGAAGTTAACTTCAACCAGTTCGAGACCGTATTGGGGGTGGTCGTCAATCAGGCGGGTTATCAGGGCATTCCCCGCAAGGAAGCCAACCTGCGTGCCGAACAATACCTCACCCAGCTGGGCCTCTGGGACAAGCGCAACACTGTGTCCCGCACTTTGTCCGGCGGCATGAAGCGCAGGCTGATGATCGCTCGTGCCCTAGTCCATTCCCCCCGGCTGCTGATTCTTGATGAACCGACCGCGGGGGTTGATATCGAAATTCGCCGGTCCATGTGGGAATTGCTGCAGCGCATCAACCGGGAAGGAACGACCATCATCCTAACGACTCATTATCTGGAAGAGGCCGAGCAGCTTTGCCGGCATATCGCCATCATCAATCATGGTCGCATCATCGAACACAGCACGATGGAGAACCTGCTTGCCAGGATGCACGTCAATCGCTACATCCTCGAACTGGATCGTGCCATGGATGAGCTGCCGCAACTCCCCGGCTTCGTGCTGGAACGGCTGGACGCCAAAACCCTGGCGACCGAGGTCCCGACTACCGCAGGCATACACAACCTATTTGACGAGCTGGCTGCGGCAGGCGTTCGGGTCGTTTCCCTGCGGAATGCGGCGAACCGACTGGAGCAGCTGTTTCTGGAAATGCTGGAAACGGGCGATGGCACCAAGGTGCGGGTCCGTGCATGAAGCATCCTCGCCACATCCATTTCAAATAGCAGGAGCGCTTAGAGCGCTGCCCCAGCGCGACCGAAGCCCAATTCCGGCACTCCCAGCCGGCACATGACCTGACAGCTTAGGGCTTTCTCGCCAAACCTGCCTGACGGGTCTGGCGAGAGTGGGTCAGCGGTTGGTTAGCTCTGGGTGGCCCTGATTGGCGGTGTCTACACCGGAATGAGTTTTGGGTGCCGCCACTGGCATCACCGGGGCCGCGGGGCGGTCGCTGTGGGCTGCTGAGGACGGAGCGTGGTTTGAATGTCCGGCACGGGCTTTCCCTGCTTGACCGCCTCGTAGACCAGCATCAGCTGCTTCGACTTCACCTTCATTGCCGCAATGCGCGATTCAGGATTCGGGTGAGTGCTCAGCCATTCAGGGGCGCCGCCACCGCCGACCTTGATCATCTTCTCCCACAAGGTCACCGAGGCCTCAGGGTTGAAGCCGGCCCTGGCGGCCAGTTCGATGCCCACGGTATCGGCTTCCGACTCGGCATCGCGGCTATTGGGTAACTGCAGACCCACCGTGGCCACGGAATCTGCAACGGATGCAATGCTCCCTAAATTCACACCGAAGAGGGCACCCGCCAGAACGCCGGCGGTCAGACCGGCCCGTTGCATTTGCGCCCTCGACAGTTTTTCCGCTTGATGCGAGAGCAGGGCGTGGGAAATCTCATGCCCCATGATGGCGGCCAACTCGTCGTCTGTGGGTTGAATTTTCTGTAGAAGTCCGGTGTAGACCGCCATCTTGCCGCCCGCCATGCACCAGGCATTGACCTCGCTGCTCTTCAAGATATGTACTTCCCATTTCCAGTTCTGGACATCGGGCCGCATTTTGATGGCCTGCTGGACCAGCGGCTTGGTGATGGATTGCACCCGGCTGAGCTGGTAGGTGTCATCATCCAGCGCACGCTTTTGCGCCGACTCGCTGATCAGTTGGGTATAAGCTTCGGCCGATTGTTGGGCGGCGGACTCATCGCTGACGATCATGGCCTGGGTCCGGCCGGTAATCTTGTTGGTGGCACAACCACTGGCAAGGGTGGTGGCCAGAATCATCAAGGTAGAGGCTGCTGCTTTCACTTCACGGGTTCTCCAAAAGGTGGGGTGATAAAGCTTTTTGACGCCAGTGTCTCATTAAATTATCAGAGTCTGACATCGCGCATGTCTAGCTATTTATGCCTATTCCCGGATACATGTTCAGCAATCCGCAAGGAGAATGTCGAATTGCGTCGTCACCTGGCAGCGTCAAGTGAGTATAACTTTTGCCATTGCTTCAGGAAAACGAGCTGGGGATGATGCTCATGGCAATTCGTGATGAAAGGCGGGTAGCATGACTGGGCTGAATTTGGCCCGGATTTTGCGATGTTTCCGACCTCGGCCCCCTTTGATTTTTCTGTTGTTTTGCAAGGAGTTGTCATGAATAAGGTATTGACAGGAATGGTTTTTCTCCTGATTGCTCCGCTCGCTCTGGCCGTAAACTGGGAGGCCAGTATCACCAATACCAACACGTCGGTATTGGATGGTGATATCCAGGCTGCGCTGGGCAAGGGGATCACCCCCAGTTTCGCCAATACTTTCCCGGGTCGTCAGTACGGTATTCATGTGTTGCTGGACACGCATGTCATGCCGCAAGTCAACGGCGATCTGGTTTACATGGCGTTGGGGCTGTCGCGCCGTCTCCAGAATGGGGCGATGGAACTGCCCGTGGGACGGTTTAGCGATGTGCTGATTCTGCCGCAGGGCAGCACGCCGGAGGCGCAAAAGCTGGCGGTGACCGAAAAGCTGACTGCCATCGCCGCCAGTTTTTCACGTGCCATGATCCAGAATAAACCCGCGTTTGATCAGGCGGCGTCCTCGCGTCCACAGTCCACCGGACATTGGTCCGAGTGGCCGGACTACCAGCCAGCGAGTTCGGGGACGGTGAGTGGCGGCAAGTAACCAATCGCCCGAAAAAACTCAGCTTTCGACGGGCGGTTCGATCAGGTGGTGGATGATCATCGATCCCGCCAGATCGCCCTCGACATTCACTGTGGTCCGGACGGCGTCGATTAAACGATCAATCGGCAGCAGGATGGCGATGGCCTCGACCGGCAGGCCGACCGATTGCAACACCATGATCATCGTCACCATGCCTGCGCTGGGAAGGCCCGGTGCGCCGATGGACGCCAGTACGGCCATCAGACATACCAGCGTCTGTTGCGCCAGATTGAGGTCGATGCCGGAGATGTTGGCGACAAACAGCGCGGCGCCGGCTTCATAAAGGGCGGTTCCATCCATGTTCATCGTGGCGCCAATTGGGAGCACGAACTTGGCAATGCGCGGGGGAACATGGAGGTTCTCACGGGCGACCCGAAGGCTGATGGGTAAGGTCGCGGAGCTGGAGCAAGTGGCAAAGGCCGTCAGCAGGGCCTCCTGAATGCGCCTGAAAAACTTGCCGGGCGGGTGTCCGGCCAGCAAAAAGAGCAGTGTTGGCAACACGACCAGACCATGAACCAGCAGGCCGCCGATGGCGACGGCGATGAATTGGGCGAGATTGACGAACAGCCCGGTGGGTTGGGTGGCCACCAGATGCCCGAGCAAAGCGAATACCCCAATCGGTGCAACCTTCATGATCCCGTTGACGATCACGAGGATGATCTCCAGCGCCTCGCCCAGCAGTTCCCGCAGCGCATGGGCCCGTGAGCCGCGTTGTGCCATGGCGATGCCGGTCATCAGGGCAAACACCACGGTCGGCATGACGGCCCCCTCCGCCATGGCCTTGACCGGATTGACAAAAATGCCGCGCAAGAAGCCTTGCAAAAAGTCCGCAAGACTCAGGGTCTGGGCCGGGTGGGCGCCATTCATCACGTCCTGGAACAGATCCAGATGCAGTCCCTTGCCGGGCTCTAACAGATTCATCAGCAGCAGGCCGAGCAAGGCCGCCAGCAGGGTAGTGCTCAGGTAATAGCTGAGGGTGATGCGCCAGATGCGCCCGGCATGTTCATGTTCACCCAGGCTGGCCACCCCGGAGGCAACCGAGGTGAATACCAGCGGGATCAGCACCATTTTCAGCAGATCGACAAACAGGCCGCCGGTGAATTGCAAGGCGGTGATCAGGCCGGCGCTGTTTGGGTCGGGCGCACCCTGATGATTCAAATAAACACCGAGCATGGCCCCCAGGGCGGCCGCCAGCAGGATCTGGCTGTTGAGGCCGGGAAGGCGCATCTTCAATCGCTCTGGAGTTCGATGGTGCCTTGCAGATTGACAGTGACCGGTTGTTCGCCGGCTTCAATGGCGGGCGGCGCCGATGGGGCCGCGTCCATGGCCATGGCTCTCGCATTGGTATGGAAAGGGCGCGGCATCGAATTCTGCGTGTTGACATCCAGTGCTACCAGTCGAAAGCGCTTGCGGCCCAGCTCGCGGGTGATCAGCTCGGCCCTTTGCTGAAAGGCTTTCATGGCCTCGCTCATCAGACCATCCTCGGTGGCCCGGAGGGTTTCCGGGGAGACCTGATAACCGATGGATTCGACCTTAAGGGATTTTTGCATCTCTCCGATCAGAGTACTCAACTTCTCCATGTTCTTGCTTTCCAGCCGAATCGACTGACGCACGCTCCAGCCCGTCACCTTCTGGTTCTGGTAGGTGGGAAAGGTCTGGTAATCGAGTGTCTGTACCGAGACTTCCGGTACTTTCTTCGCGGTGGCCAGCGCCGCTGCGATGGCCTGGTTGACCTCGGCGGCCAGAGGCTCTGCCGTGGGGCCTTCCATGCGTTGATAGAGCACCGCTACCAGAATATCGTTTACGGCTTTTCCCTGAGCCGCAGCGCTCAGGTTGATGCGGTCATAGGTCAGCGGGTTTTCGGTAGCCTGGAGCATGGTGGTTGGAATCAAGGCGAGCAACAAGGAGAGCGTTGGCAAGAATCGCATGTGTTTCATCTATGTCACCAGTAGTTGGGCCGCAGGGTGGAGGGATTCAGCCAAACAGGACGATCCGCAACATGGCAAGAAAACCTTTTAGTTTCTGCCAGATGTTCAGGTTCGCGTGGATAGGTTCTACACCGGGCAACTTGAGGCCCCAGGCCAAGCGTCGCAGTTTCTGCTTGACCGGGCGCTCCAGCTTGCCATCCGCGGCGAGCTGCATGAAGAGATCCTTCACGTTCCCGAGGTCGAAGAAATCCTTCTGCCATTCCCATTGGTAGTTGCCGCCGTATCGGAACCAGCTGCCGCCGAGGCCGGAGACTTCATACTCGGTCCCGTCATCCCGCTTGACCGGGGCGACCTGGCGCCAGATGCCGATGACTTCGCCCTGTTGCTCGTCGATGATGATTTTGTAGTAGGGGTAGCGCCACTTCTCGAAGCCCTCCATGTGGGCACCGAGTGCCCAATCCTCGATCTGCTGCCGTCCGCGGGCGATGAATTCGCGGTTGGGGCCCATGTTCCAGCTGTATTCCGCATCCGCCGTGTACATCTTGCCAAGGCTCTTGACCCAGTCGCCGGCGCGTTCGGAATCCAGGTTGGCGGCCAGCCAGCGTTCGACCATTTCTTCAATTTCCTTGCGGGGATAAGCGGGCATGAGGGTTTCCTTTTTATCAGTGGAACACAATGGTCGGAATGGTACACCAGCTTCCCCGAGTCGAAGAGAGTGGGGGTGTTCCCATGACTTCCTCAGAGTCCGCCGGCCGATGCGTGTCGAAAGCTTCCGGGCATGGGCGTCTGTGACGTGGTGCGTATATAATGAGCGTTTTGCTGAGTGAGGCTTGGATTGGCAGGCCAGACCTCCATAGATCGCAGATATCCGCATGACATCCTTCGCTAAAGAGATTATTCCCGTCAATCTCGAAGACGAGATGAGACAGTCGTACCTCGATTACGCCATGAGCGTGATTGTGGGGCGCGCCCTTCCCGATGTGCGGGACGGACTGAAGCCGGTTCATCGTCGCGTGCTTTATGCCATGCATGAGCTGAGTAATGACTGGAACAAGCCGTACAAGAAGTCTGCCCGTGTCGTCGGTGATGTGATCGGTAAATATCACCCGCACGGCGATTCTGCCGTCTACGACACCATCGTCCGCATGGCGCAGCCGTTTTCTCTGCGTTACATGCTGGTCGATGGACAGGGCAACTTCGGCTCGGTGGATGGCGACCCGCCCGCCGCCATGCGTTACACCGAAGTGCGCATGTCGCGCATTGCCCATGAGTTGCTGGCCGACCTGGAAAAGGAAACGGTCACCTTCACGCCTAACTACGACGAATCGGAGAGGGAGCCCGCGGTCCTGCCGACCAAGGTGCCGAATCTGCTGATCAACGGCTCTGCCGGTATCGCGGTTGGTATGGCGACCAACATCCCGCCGCACAATCTGACCGAGGTGGTGAATGCCTGTCTGCTGCTGATCGAAAATCCTGATGCCAGCATCGAGGAGTTGATGGTCGTGTTGCCGGGGCCGGATTTTCCGACTTCCGGCATCATCAATGGCGCCAGCGGCATTCGTGAGGCTTATCTGACCGGGCGCGGCCGCATCTATCTGCGCGCCCAGTGCGAGTTCGAGGAGGACAACGGTCGCACCAGCATCATCGTCAATGAGCTGCCTTATCAGGTCAACAAGGCTCGACTGATGGAAAAAATTGCCGAGCTGGCCAAGGAAGGCAAGCTGGAAGGCCTCTCCGGCCTGCGCGATGAGTCCGACAAGGACGGCATGCGCATGGTGATCGAACTGAAGCGCGGAGAATCACCCGAGGTCGTGCTCAATAATCTGTATCAGCAGACTGCGATGCAGAACGTGTTCGGCATCAACATGGTGGCGCTGATCGATGGCCGCCCACGCTGTCTGAATCTTAAGGAAATCATCGCCGCCTTCATCAATCACCGCCGTGAAGTGGTGACCCGCAGAACGCTCTTTGATCTGCGCAAGGCGCGGGAACGCGCGCACATTTTGGAAGGGCTCGCCGTGGCCCTGGCCAACATCGATGAGGTCATCGAGCTCATCAAGGCGTCGCCCAGCCCCGCCGTCGCCAAGGAACGGTTGCTGGAGCGGCATTGGCGACCGGGTCTGGTGGCCGGCCTGCTCGAGCGGGCCGAAGATGCTGTACGCTCCCGGCCGGAAACATTGGGGCCGGCGTTCGGCTTGAGCGAGCAGGGTTATCTGCTGTCGGCGGAACAGGCTCAGGCTATTCTCGATCTGCGTCTGCACCGACTGACGGGTCTGGAGCAGGACAAGATCATCGCCGAGTACAAGGACATCCTTGCCCGCATCGACGAATTGCTGTCCATCCTGGGCAGTGACATTCGCTTGATGGAAGTGATTCGAGACGAATTGATCACTATCCGCGATCAGTTTGGGGATGCCCGTCGGACGCGCATCATCGAAGATTACCTTGATCTGTCGCGTGCCGACCTGATCCCCGAGGAAGACATGGTGGTCACCGTGTCCCACGAAGGCTATGTGAAGTCACAGCCGCTGACGGCCTATCGCGCACAGCGGCGAGGCGGACGCGGCAAATCCGCGACCACGATGAAGCAAGAGGATTACATCGAGAAGCTGATCGTGGCCAATACCCACGACACCATTCTGTGTTTCTCCAGCGTCGGCAAGGTCTATTGGCTCAAGGTCTATGAGTTGCCGGTCGCCAGCCGCATCGCCCGCGGCCGTCCATTCGTCAATCTCTTGCCGCTGGAGGAGGGCGAAAAGATCAACGCTATCCTGCCGATCCGTGAATTCGATGAGGGGCATTTCATCTTCATGGCGACGGCGGCCGGTATCGTCAAGAAGGTCTCATTGAAGGAGTTTGAACGTCCACGATCGACCGGCAAGATCGCCATCGACNNTGTTCAGCAATTCCGGCAAATCGGTGTGCTTCAACGAGGATGACGTGCGCGTGATGGGGCGTGGGGCTACGGGTGTTCGCGGCATGACGCTGCATGAGAGCCAGGAAATCATTGCGCTGATCATCGGTACGGAAGGCTCGGTTCTGAATATCACCGAGAATGGCTTCGGCAAACGCACGGCCATCAGTGACTTCCCCCGCCATCGTCGCGGTGGTCAGGGTGTCATAGCCATTCAGACCAGTGATCGCAATGGCGCGGTGGTGGCGGCGGTGCTGGTGCAGGATAGCGACGAAATCATGCTGATCACGGATGCCGGCACACTGGTTCGGACCCGTGTCGAGGAAATTCGCGAGTTGGGCCGCAACACCCAGGGCGTAACGGTGATCAAGCTCGGGCCGAATGAAAAAGTGGTCGGTGTGGATCGTATACCTTTCCTGGAAGGTGACGACGCCGATATTGATGAGGCAGATAGTGACGCAACGGAAGGCGAGGAATAAGCGATGAGCAGAATTTATAACTTCAGCGCGGGACCCTCCATGCTGCCGACGGCGGTGTTGGAACAGGCGCGGGACGAACTTTGCGAATGGCATGACACCGGTATGTCGGTAATGGAGATGAGCCATCGCAGCAAGAGCTATGTAGGCATTGCCGAGCAGGCCGAGGCCAATCTGCGCGCGCTTCTCGCAATTCCGTCCAACTACAAGGTGCTGTTCCTGCAAGGCGGTGCAACGGGTCAGTTTGCTGCCATACCGATGAATTTGTTGCGGGGAAAATCTTCTACCTGCTATGTGAATACCGGTATCTGGTCGAAAAAGGCCATCAGTGAGGCCAAGCGGTTCTCATCCGTGACGCTGTCCGCCAGTGCCGAAGCCGACAATTTCACGACCATACCCGCCCGAAGCGGCTGGGCGGTCGATCCTGAGGCGGCCTATCTTCACTACACCAGCAATGAAACGATTGGCGGGGTCGAGTTTCAGGACATCCCCGATGCCGGCGGCCTGCCGCTGGTCGTGGACATGTCCTCGAACATTCTCTCAAGGCCGCTGGATATCAGCCGTTTCGGGCTGATTTATGCCGGTGCCCAGAAGAATATGGGACCTGCCGGAATCACCGTGGTCATCGTGCGCGATGACTTGATTGGCGAGGTGCTGCCGGGGACGCCGTCCATTTTTGATTATCAGCAGCAGGCCGATAATGGCTCCATGCTGAACACGCCGCCGACATACCCCTGGTATCTGCTCGGACTGGTGCTGGCATGGCTGAGAGGGCAGGGCGGGCTGGTGGCGATTGAAGCAATCAATAGACGTAAATCGACCAAGCTTTATCAGGCAATCGATGATTCGCCCTTCTATTCGAATCCTGTGGATATGGCTTGTCGTTCACGTATGAACGTACCGTTCAAGATAGCCAATACGGATCTGGAAAAAACCTTCATTGCTGAAGCCATGTCTGCCGGATTGGCCAACCTCGAGGGGCATCGTTCCGTCGGTGGTTTCCGCGCCAGCATCTACAACGCCATGCCGGAGTCTGGTGTGGATGCCCTGATTGCCTTCATGGCCGAATTCGAACGGAAGTACGGTTGATGGCCATGCTAAAGGTGTTGACTTACAACAATATCTCGGCAGTGGGCCTTGATCGATTTCCCCGGGATCGCTACGAAGTCGCCTCCGAAATTCAGCATCCGGATGCCGTCATGCTGCGCTCCTTTGATCTGCATGGCGTCGAGATTCCTGCCACCCTGAAGGCCGTGGGAAGAGCCGGGGCCGGTGTCAACAATATCCCGGTGGCTGAATATACCCAGCGCGGGATCCCGGTGTTCAACGCGCCGGGTGCCAATGCGAACGCCGTCAAGGAACTGGTGATTGCCGGCATGCTGCTGGCCGCCCGCAAGATTTGTCCTGCCTGGCATTACGCCCAGACGCTGGAGGGTGACAACGCGGCCATCCACTCCCAGGTCGAGAAAGGCAAGAAGCAGTTTGCCGGTTTTGAACTGGCCGGAAAAACCCTGGCGGTGCTTGGACTCGGTGCGATCGGAGTCAAGGTGGCCAATGCCGCGATGGATCTGGGTATGGACGTCGTCGGGTTCGATCCCCAGTTGACGGTTGAAAGTGCCTGGCAATTGTCTTCTCAGGCCAAACGCGCCGGCAGCATCGATGATCTGATCGGCAAGGCTGATCTGGTGACGCTGCATGTTCCCTTGAATGACCATACCCGCCACGTCATCAATGCGGCGCGTCTGGACTTCATGAAAAAGGGCGCCATCCTGCTGAATTTTTCCCGGGAAAAAGTGGTGGATGAAGAGGCCGTGCTGGCGGCGCTGGATTCCGGCCAAATCAGTGCCTACGTGTGTGATTTTCCCAGCCGCAAGCTCCTGGGCCATGCCGGGGTCATTGCCCTGCCGCATCTCGGTGCATCAACGGCCGAGGCCGAGGACAACTGTGCCGTCATGGTGGCCGATCAGCTGCGGGATTACCTGGAGAACGGCAATATCCGCAACTCGGTCAATTTGCCCGAAGTGGTCGTCCCCAGAACCGAGGGCGTGCGTTTGAGTATCGTGAACCAGAATGTTCCGAATATGGTGGGGCAGGTGTCCAGTGCCCTCGCTGAGGCCGACCTGAATATCCTTGATCTCATCAACAAGTCGCGGGGCGATGTCGCCTATACCCTGGTTGACCTCCATTCGGCTGTTCCAGAAGAGACCCTGAACCGCATTCGCGGAATCGAGGGCGTCCTGTTTGCTCGCGTCATTTGAAGCTTGAGCCGTGACCACATCGGACAGTCAGACCCAACTTGCCGATATCCGCCGGGAAATCGACGAGATTGATGACCAGTTACTGGTCCTGTTGAACCGCAGGGCTAGTTGCGCCCAGACAGTCGCGGAAATCAAGATTGCGGCCGGTGAGGTGGACTGCTTTCATCGCCCCGAGCGGGAAGTAGAAGTCCTCCGGCGCATGATGGACAAGAATCCGGGGCCTCTGAGTCGTGAAACCATTGGCCGCTTCTATCGCGAGTTGATGTCCGAATGTCTCGCTCTGGAGAAGCCGCTGGGCGTGGCTTTTCTGGGGCCTGAAGGGACGTTTACCCAGCAGGCGGCTTACCGGCATTTCGGCCACGCGATTTGCGCAACGCCATTCCCTTCGATTGACGAGATCTTCCGTGCAGTAGAAAGCGGTGCCTGCCAATATGGCGTGGTGCCTGTGGAAAACTCGACCGAAGGTGTGATCACCCATACGCTCGACAGCTTTCTCCATTCCTCGCTGGTGATTGCCGGTGAAGTCAGCCTCAGGATTCATCACAACCTGATGGCTGCCGGCTGCCGGCTGGAAGACATCCGTGAGATCTTTTCCCATCAGCAGTCGTTGGCGCAATGTCGGGAATGGCTGGACCGGTTCCTCCCCGGCGTCACCCGCACCTCGGTCAGCAGTAATGCCGAAGCCGCTCGTCGGGCGGCCAGCACGCCGAATTCGGCCGCCATTGCGGGTGAAGTCGCGGCCGAGCTTTATGGTGTTCAGATTCTTCAGCGCAACATTGAAGACGAACCGGACAATACCACCCGATTCCTGGTGATCGGTCGGAACCCGGTGGGTCCCACCGGAGGCGACAAGACCTCGCTGATCCTGGCGATACAGAATGATCCCGGTGCACTCTATGGCGTGCTCGAGCCCTTTGCGCGGCACGGCATCAGCATGAGCAAGATCGAGTCACGTCCCTCGCGGCGCGCTGCCTGGGACTATGTCTTTTTTGTCGATCTCGAGGGCCATCGCGATGATGTATCGGTCGCCGCGGCCTTGGCCGAACTGGAGCGTCACGTCACGATGCTGAAAATCCTCGGTTCCTATCCCCGCGCACTTACCTGATCAATTTACTGACATCCATGAAGCCCATCGAACTCGCGGTTCCCGGCGTGCAGGGACTGACGCCCTATATTCCCGGTAAGCCGATTGGCGAGCTTGAGCGTGAATTGGGCCTCAGCCATATCGTCAAGTTGGCATCCAATGAAAACCCCCTGGGCCCCAGTCGATTGGCCTTGGCGGCGGCTGAACGGGCCTTGTCGGACCTGCACCTTTACCCCGATGGCGGTGGTTTTGAATTGAAGGCCGCGCTCGCTACAAAGTTGGGCGTGACTGCCGAGCAAATCACGCTTGGCAATGGCTCGAATGATGTGCTCGAATTGGTCGCCCGGGCATTTCTCTCGCCGGAGGTCTCTGCCGTTTTTTCGGAGCATGCCTTCGCGGTTTATCCGATCGTGACTCAGGCGGTGGGGGCCAAAGCCCTCATTGCACCCGCTCATGATGGATCAAGAGGGCCGCAATTCGGACACGATCTGAAGGCCATGGCCGAAGCCGTGGGTTCCGATACTCGGGTCGTGTTTATCGCCAATCCTAACAATCCGACCGGCACTTATCTGGGACGGACAGAGCTCGAGACCTTTCTGCGTGGGCTGCCTGACCATGTTATCGCCGTGGTGGATGAGGCTTACTTTGAATATGTGAGCGAGCCGGATTACCCGAATGCGCTGGCGTGGTTACCCCAGTTTCCGAACCTTGTAGTGACGCGCACTTTTTCCAAAGCGTATGGACTTGCGGGATTGCGCGTCGGTTATGCCATATCCAGCCCGGCCATCGCCGATTTGCTGAATCGGGTGCGTCAGCCATTCAACGTCAATACACCCGCACTGGAGGCGGCCCGTGCAGCGCTTGATGACGAGGATCATCTGGCCAAAACGGTGCGTTTGAACGATGCGGGTCTGGCCCGGCTGATGGAGGAACTGGTGAAGCGGAATCTCAAGGTCATTCCCTCGGTTGGTAACTTCATCACCTTTGACGGTGGCCAACCCGCCGGACCTGTTTACGAAGCCTTGCTCAGAGAAGGCGTGATTGTGCGTCCGATTGCCAACTATGGATTGCCGAATCATCTGCGGGTCACCGTAGGCACCGAAGAGGAAAACCACACGTTCCTCGCTGCACTGGATCGGGTCCGGTCTGCATGATTGAACGCCTGTGCCTGATTGGCGTCGGGCTGATCGGCGGATCGCTGGCGCTTGGCCTGCGGCAAAAGGGCCTTGTGCGGGAGGTGGTAGGGGTTGACCCTCATCGGGCTAATCTGGAAACCGCCCGGCAACTGGGAATCATTGACCGGTTTTATGCCGATCCGGTGGATGCTGTTAAGGGTGCCGACTGGGTGGTGATGGCGACACCTGTGGGCGCCATCCCCGCTATTTTTTCGTCCCTCAAGCCTGTTTGGCGGAACGATGTTGTTTACACCGATACCGGGAGCACCAAAGCGGATGTGGTCGACGCGGCCAGGTGGGTCTTTGGCGAAGTGCCAGGCAATTTTGTGCCGGGGCATCCGATTGCCGGGGCGGAAAGCTCGGGGGCGAGCGCGGCGAATGGGGCGTTGTTCGAACATAAGCGGGTGATTCTCTCCCCCTTGGCAGAAACCCGGCCTGACATGGTGGAACAGGTCGAAATGCTTTGGCGAAGCGTTGGGGGCAGGGTTTCTCGCATGGACTATCGACACCACGACGAGGTGTTCGCTGCGACCAGCCATCTGCCGCATGTACTGGCTTTCGTCCTGACGGAAATGCTTGGACGCAAGGACGAACAGCAGGAAATTTTTCAGTATGCAGCGGGAGGGTTTCGGGATTTCACCCGCATCGCCTCCAGCGACCCGAGGATGTGGCTGGACATCTGCCTGGCGAATCGCCAAGAGATCGTACCGCTCATCAAAGAATACAGCGAGGCCCTCGGCAAGACGGCCGAGATTATCGCCCGTGGCGAAGCCGATAAGCTGCTGGCCCTCTTCACCGAGGCGCAAGCAGCTAGACAACGTTTTCTGGATCAATTGGAAAAATAATCATGCATCACAACAAGGTTACGTTCCGGGTGCAGCCGGGTGGGACGCTGAAAGGCGAAGCGCGGGTTCCGGGCGATAAATCCGTTTCGCATCGTTCCATCATGCTCGGCTCCATCGCCGAAGGATCCACCCGTGTGACCGGATTTCTCGATGCCGAGGATTGCCTGTCAACCATGAAGTCCTTCCAGGCGATGGGCGTTTCTATCGAAGGCCCGGTCGATGGGCGGGTCACCATTCACGGGGTAGGCCTGCACGGACTGAAGGCGCCGACGCAGGACCTGTATTTGGGAAACTCCGGCACCTCCATGCGTCTGCTCTCGGGATTACTATCGGGTCAGCCGTTCGATTCGGTACTGACGGGTGACCCTTCACTCTCCAAGCGCCCGATGAAACGGGTCACCGATCCGCTACGGACCATGGGCGCCCGGATTGATACCACCGAAAAAGGCACCTCACCCTTGCATATTCATGGGGGGTCCAAGCTGAAAGGTATTCACTACGACATGCCGGTTGCCAGCGCTCAGGTGAAGTCCTGCCTGCTGTTGGCCGGGTTGTATGCCGAAGGCACCACTTCAGTGCGTGAGCCGGCTCCGACGCGCGACCACACCGAACGCATGTTGCAGGGTTTTGGCTATCCGGTGAAACGCGAGGGCGATACCGTTTCCGTGACGTCCGGCGGCAAGCTGACTGCCTGTGACATTGACGTACCCAGCGATATTTCCTCGGCCGCCTTTTTCATGGTCGGCGCCTCCATTGCGAAGGAGGCTGATGTCGTATTGAAGCATGTCGGCATCAACCCGACTCGCACGGGTGTCATCGATATCCTGCGGCTAATGGGTGCTCGGATTGACATTCTCGATCCCCGCGAAGCGGGGGGCGAGCCGGTCGCGGATATCCGTATTCGTTCCAGTCAGTTGCAAGGGATCGAAATACCGGAAGAACTGGTTCCCCTGGCCATTGATGAATTTCCAGTTCTGTTTGTCGCTGCCGCTTGCGCCGAAGGTGAAACCCGGCTGACCGGCGCCGAGGAGCTGCGCGTCAAGGAAAGCGATCGCATACAAGTTATGGCGGACGGGCTTCGCATCTTGGGTGTCGATGCCACACCCACCCCGGACGGCATGGTCGTCAGGGGTGGATCTATCTCGGGCGGAGAGGTGGAGTCGCACGGGGACCATCGCATCGCCATGGCATTTTCGATCGCCGGACTCAGGGCCACCGGTTCCATCACCATCCACGATTGCGCTAACGTCAATACCTCTTTCCCTACCTTTGTCAGTCTGGCCCATAGGCTGGGCTTATCGGTTCAATCCAGCACTGATGCCAGGGCATGAGTGTAAAAATTCCCGTACTCACCATCGATGGTCCCAGTGGTTCCGGCAAGGGAACCGTCAGTCGTGCCGTGGCCAGAGCCCTCGGCTGGCATTTTCTCGATAGCGGCGCGATCTATCGTTCACTCGCGATCGCCGTGATGCGGAACAACATTTCGCTGGACAGCGAAAGCGAGATTGTTCGTGTGGCGGAAGACATGGACTTGTCTTTTACCGCAGATGATCCGCCGCAGGTGCTTCTTGCCGGCGAGGATATTGCCGGAGAAATCGGTGGCGAAACCTGCGGTAACACGGCCTCTCGCATCGCTGCGAGTGGTCCGGTCAGGAAAGCATTGTTGGAAAAACAGCGTGAGTTTCGGCAATTTCCTGGTCTGGTGGCCGACGGCCGGGACATGGGAACTGTGGTGTTTGCGGATGCCGCACACAAGGTCTTTTTAACTGCCAGTGCCGAAGTGCGGGCGCTGCGAAGACTTAAGCAGTTGAAGGATAAGGGACTGGATGTTAACCTTGCCAGCTTGACTCGTGAGATCGAGGAACGTGACCGTCGTGATCGGGAAAGAGCCGAGGCTCCCCTGATGGTGGCGGAGGGCGCGTTGCTGGTTGATTCATCCGATATGGATATTCAGCAGGTCATTGGCTGCGTACTCAACTACGTCGGGCAATGACCTAATTCGCGTGTCGAAGGGTTGCCAGTGATGACTGGCCTATTTTTAATTTAAACAGACATGTGGCTCCATTCCGGAGTGGCGTGCATATAGAAGATTTTATGAGCGAGAGCTTTGCTGAACTGTTCGAACAGAGCCTGGCCCAGGCGGAAATGCGTCCGGGTAGCGTCATTCGTGGCACCGTCGTTGATATCGGTCCCGATGTGGTGGTGGTCAATGCCGGGCTGAAGTCCGAGGGCGTTGTCCCCAAGTGGCAATTCCTGGATGCCGATGGTCAGATCGAAGTACAGGTCGGCGACACCGTCGAATGTACCCTTGAGCTGCTGGAAGATGGCCTGGGAGCCACCCTGCTGTCTCGCGACAAGGCAAAGCGTCTCAAAGCCTGGACCGATCTCGAAGAAGCGCACGAGAAGAATGAAACCGTGGTGGGCCGCATGACCGGCAAGGTTCGTGGTGGTTTCACCGTCGCCATTGGCGCGCTGCGTGCGTTCCTGCCGGGCTCTCTGGTCGATGTGCGTCCGGTTCGCGACACCGCTTACCTGGAAGGCCGCGACCTGGAATTCAAGGTCATCAAGATCGATCAGAAGCGCAACAATGTGGTTCTGTCCCGCCGTGCCGTGGTTGAATCGGAATTCAGCGCTGAGAAGGAAGCCCTGCTCGAAAACCTCAAGGAAGGCGCCATCGTTGCCGGTGTGGTCAAGAACCTCACCGATTACGGTGCGTTCATCGATTTGGGTGGTGTTGACGGTCTGCTGCACATCACCGACATGGCCTGGAAGCGGGTACGCCATCCGTCCGAGGCCGTTGAAATCGGTCAGGAAGTCCAGGTCAAGGTCCTGAAGTACGATCAGGAAAAGAATCGTGTTTCCCTGGGCCTCAAGCAGTTGGGCGAAGATCCCTGGATGAATATCGCGCGGCGTTACCCGGCGAGCACCCGTCTCTTCGGTAAGGTAAGCAACCTGACCGACTACGGCTGCTTTGTTGAGTTGGAAGAAGGCGTCGAAGGTCTGGTGCATGTTTCCGAGATGGACTGGACCAACAAGAACATCAACCCGTCGAAACTGGTTCAGTTGGGCGATGAGTGCGAAGTCATGGTTCTCGACATCGACGAGGAGCGCCGCCGCATTTCCCTGGGTATGAAACAATGCCGCGCCAATCCATGGGATGAATTTGCTGCCACCCATAACAAGGGCGACAAGATCAGCGGCACCATCAAGTCCATCACTGACTTTGGTGTATTCATCGGTCTGGATGGCAACATCGATGGTCTGGTGCATCTGTCCGATATCTCCTGGAATGATGTTGGTGAAGAAGCCATTCGCAACTACAAGAAGGGTGACGAAGTTGAAACCGTCATTCTTGCGATCGATCCGGAGCGTGAGCGCATTTCTCTGGGCATCAAGCAGCTGGAGCACGACCCCTTCCAGAACTACCTGACCGCCCACGAAAAGGGTGATCTGGTTACCGGTGTGGTCAAGGAAGTCGATGCCAAGGGTGCCCTGATTACGCTGGCTGATAGCGTCGAAGGTTACCTGCGGGCTTCCGAAATCTCCCGTGATCGCGTAGAAGATGCTCGTACCCAGCTCAATGTGGGTGATCAGGTTGAAGCCAAGTTCATGGGCGTCGATAAGAAAATGAAGGCGATCACCTTGTCGATCAAAGCTAAGGATCAGGAAGACGAAGCGAGCGCCATGAAGGGTTACACCCAGCAAGCCTCCTCGGCTACCCCGACCTTGGGTGACATCTTCAAAGAGCAGATGGAAAACAAATAAGGCTGCCATCCAGGAGGGGCACGCCCCTCCTGATAACCAGGGATACCGTTTTGACCAAGTCTGATCTCATACAGATTCTGTGCGAACGCTACGAACAGATACCAGCTCGCAATGTTGAGCTGGCTGTGAAGGGGATAGTAGACCAGATGTCTGAAGTCCTTTCGGCGGGGCAAAGAATCGAAATTCGTGGTTTTGGCAGTTTTTCTATTCGTTACCGAGCCCCGCGCTTAGGCAGGAATCCTAAAACCGGTACCAAGGTTGCATTGGCCTCCCGGTTTGTTCCTCATTTCAAACCAGGTAAGGATTTGCGTGACAAGGTCAACGAAGCCCAATGACAACGGCTTTATCGTAATCACGCGGTTCACCTGGATGCATGAATCCTGAAGCCATACTACCGAGTCAAAAGATGAAGTGTATGGCTTTTTTCATGTTTTTCGTCTGCCCCTGCCGCGTTTCTAACTCCTCATGACTTTTGACTGCCCCGGAACGATTCTGGTGAGTAGGAAACCATTATGCTGGCACAGAGCCTGATTGCTCTGTTGCTTCCTGTGGCGGCCGCTTCGGGTTGGTATGCGGCCAGGAAACACTACACTCGCAAATACCTGACCGATTTTGCCCATCCGTTGACGCGAGCCTATCGCACAGGCATCAACTACCTTCTTGACGAAAAGACCGACAAGGCTATTACAGCCGTAGCGAAGATTCTGGAGCAGGAGTCCGAGCCGCTTGAAACCCATATTGCCTTGGGCAACCTTTTTCGCCGACGTGGAGAAGTCGAGAAAGCCATCGAACTCCACAAGAAGCTGACGCTGGATCCCGGACTTTCGCAGAGCCAAAAGGACAAGGCCAATTATGAGCTGGGCATGGATTACATGCGTGCCGGTTTGTTTGATCGGGCCGAATCGATTTTTGTCTCATTGTCAGATACCAAAACCCATGGCAGATGGGCTTCCCAACATCTCCTGCAGATCTACCAGCAGCAGCGGGATTGGCACAAAGCCATCGAGAGTGTCCAAACGCTCCGTCCATACGCCAAGCCAAGGAATGGCGAGACAGCGGCCTATTTCTATTGCGAATTGGCTGAAGAAGCCATGAGTCTGCATCGGTTAAAGGACGCACGCGACTATCTTTCCAACGCACTGGCAGATGATCCTCTCTGCGTCAGGGCCAGTATCGCAAAAGGGAAGCTCGAGCTTGGTAATGGCGAAGAAAAGCAGGCGCTCATTACCTTAAAATCCGTTGAATACCAGAATCCAGTCTATCTGCCTGTCGTCTTGCCGCTGATTCGTCAATGCTGGGACCGTCAGGGCAATGAACGTGAATTTATTGCCTATCTTGATCACCTCTACGAGGCATTTGGCGTGGTTTCCGCAGCTGTAGAGCGTGCCGATCGCATGAGGCAAATCCTAGGTATCAACGCCGCGCTGGATTATCTTCTGCCCATACTGGAAAGCCGTCCCGATCCTATAGGCATCAGCAGAGCTCTGGCCTTTTTGAGCGAGGATAGTCAGTATGCCTCCAACAAGATACGCAGGCTCTGTGCGCTACTGCAGGAGCTGGCCAGCGATCAGCATCAATTTCAATGCAAGCATTGCGGCTTCGGTGCCAAGGAACTTCATTGGCGGTGTCCTTCTTGTCAGTACTGGGGTTCCATCAGACCCACGGGATATCTGGCAGTGACACCGATCAGCGAAGCTGAGGAAACCACAGCGTAATTTGTCTCAGAATCTGACTGTCGTTCGAATCTCATCCCTTTACCAATCCGTGACCATTCACTGCATGTTGAAACTGCTCATTCCCATCGTACTGCTGTTCATGTTGCCCGGTTGTGTCGGTAATCCCCCGTCATCGCAACAGGTCACAATCTGGAGTCGGAGTGAGGGAGACGCTAGCCAAAAACGGCTGCTCAACGATATTTACGAGTGCAACACTGGTGCCGTCAATAAAGCCAAGCGTGATGTAATTTTCTACGGTTTGGGATATGGCAGTGACACACTCAATGAAGAGTATCTGATCCCCTGCATGACCCATCTGAAAGGCTGGTATCTGATGGACAAATTACCCTGGCCGGTGGAAACCCACATGACGGAATCCGAGTATAAAAGGGTCAGGAAGCCCACCACCCAGTGAAGCGGGTCGGCATGAAAGTAATCTGCAAGATAGCCATGCTGGGTGGGTCATGTTGGTTTTGCCTGACGGGCTGTGCCAGTCATCACAAAACACCGCCGACCGAAATGCAATACGCCACACTGATGGTCGGCCAAACCACCTATGCCGAGGCACTCGACCTCCTGGGTGAACCCACAGGCCACATGGAAAAGGACCGAAAACTCACCGCCACCTGGGCATGGAGTTCCGATAGCGACGTGGATCTTAAACGTTATGTGCCCATCGTCGGTCCCGTCATTGCCGACAAGAAAACCTCCTACTGGAGTGAAACCATAAAGTTGGAATTTGACGCCAGCAAAACCCTGGTCGATGTGCAGCGGGAAACCGACTTTCGACCGACTATCCAATAGTCACGCCCCACCCGACGGCGCCAACAATCCGATCAGCGCAGAACGGGCATGACTGACTTCATTACCGGCAAAAAAATCAGGGCATGCTGATGCGGTACTTTTCACTGTGCACCCTGTTAATGCTCTGGGCCATCTGCGCAGCGGCACAGCAACCCCACGCGCTTGATCTCGCCCAAATCGTCACCGATCCTCATCTTGCCAGGGACTCCGAAATGCTGGAGGACCCCACGCAACGACTCGACCTTGCAGCCGTCATGACCCGGCCGGAGAGCGACTGGCAGCCAGCCGCGGCCGACGTGTTGCCTATCAGCTATTCCCGTTCCGCCTGGTGGGTACGACTGACCGTGACCAATACAGGCGAAGAGATCGAGCGCCCCATACTCGAGGCCGGCTGGCCGCTCCTCGATTGGCTGGACATGTTCGTGATCGGAGAAGACGGACGACGTTTGGCGGAAACTCACATCGGCGACCAGCAACCTTTTGCCAACCGCCCCTTGCGCACCCGAGTCCTGGCCATGCCCTTCGAAGTGCCACCGCATGCCACAAGAACCCTGTTCCTCAGGCTGGCGCTCAGCGACGGGGTCATGGATCGTATTCCGCTGCGTTTATGGGACAGGGCCGACCTCGCCGAAAATCTTGAGGCGGAATCCCTCGGCATGGGCCTCTACTTTGGCGCCATCCTCGCCATCATGGTCTACAACCTGCTGCTCGGCATAACGACCCGTGATCGTAACTTCCTCCGCTACTCAGCCTATCTGGCCCTGTTTGCCCTCTGGATTTTCGGCTTTCGGGGGTTTGGTTACGCCCAGCTCTGGCCCACTCATCCCCGTTTCAACAACCTCTTTAACCTGGTCCTGCCCGTCGCCTATTGGGTGATGGCCGCCGCCTTTGTCACCGGGTATCTGGAAACGCGCATCAACTTCCCCATCCTGCATCACATCGTCCGCATGGCGGCCGGCTTGTTGATCGCACTAGCCCTGGTTTCCATGGCCGACATAGCCGGCCTCGATATGCCCATGACCATGATCAGCTCGGTCCATGTGGCCCTGATCACGCTGATGGGTATCCTGTTTATTGTCTGCGGCGTCTTCGCCTATCGACATGGCAACCGATCCGCCCGCTATTTCCTGCTGGCCTGGTCTTGTCTCATCATCGGTGGGCTGCTCTATGTCATTTCATCACTGCCGGGTCGGCCGATGCTGCAAAACGTCATCACCGAGAACGGCATCAGCCTAGGCTCCACGCTGGAATTTCTTCTCCTGTCTCTGGCCCTGGGCGATCGCTATCGAACCCTGCAGCAGCAACAGCGAACCATGCAGCTGGCTGGCGACCGGGTAGCGCTTCGTCAAAGCCTGCTCGATACCATCACCCACGAACTGCGCACTCCTCTCACCGTCATATCCACCGCCGCGCAAATGTTGGCGCTGGGCATCCAGGATCCGGCGCCCGCTACCCAACGTCGATTGCGCGACATCCTCAGCGCCACCCAGCGACTGTCCGGCCTGATCAACTCCTCGGTTGATGGGCATGCGCCTCTCCGTTGGGACGGCCAGCCCGTCTTCGAGCCCTGCGATCTGAAGGGACTGCTCCAGGCGGTGGCCGAAGGCGCACAGCCGTTGGCGAGCGAACACCGCGTCCGGGTAGAACTCAGCGCCACACCCCCGCCGCTTGGGTGTGATCCCGGACTTACCCGGCTGGCGCTGAGTAATCTCATGGACAACGCCCTCAAGCACACCCCACCCGGGACCACAGTCATCCTGCGTGCAGGCGCCGATGCGCAGGGCGGCTGGCTCGAAGTGGAGGATAACGGCCGCGGACTGCCGCCTGAAGAGCTGGCCCGGCTATTTGAACCCGGCTATCGTCAGAATCAACAGGTGCCCGGCACCGGTTACGGCCTGACCCTCGCTCGTCAGATGATCGAAATTCAGGGCGGCACACTCACCGCCGAAAGCACCCCCGGGCAGGGCACGCGGTTCAGAATTCGGTTACCCGGAAAACCATCACCGGCTTGAGGTCACACATCGCGGTCAATGCGGAAGCCGAACCCACTGCGCCCATCACTCCGGCTGCGCATAGCGGCCGAATATACCCAGACCTTGACAGCCCGCCCCCAGAGGCCGGGCCGGCCGCGTGCGCTTTTCCGCTCATGCTGAAGCCGGACCCTACAACCAATGCAGGGGTTCGCTGAAACTGAAACCTTGGCGATAACAGGTCTTTAATGGCAAGGCCATGCCACTCATGTCCTGCCAGCGGCTCCGCAAGCGGCAGATTGCGGTATCCAGTCGGCGATTATTCAGCGCCTTCTCCTCTGGATCCAGGACATTCAGCAGCGTATCCCGGGAGACAACCACACCGTCCCGGCCCACCATCAGGGACATGAACGAGAATTCGACGGCAGACAAAGTCAGCGCACGACCCTGTGAATCCACCAGTCGCTGCTTCATCTGATCCAGACGCCAGCCGTGACTGACACGTCGCAACAGCGCATTGATGATGGCCGCCAGTTCCGGCAACAGAAAAGGTTTGCCCAGATAGTGATCCGCCCCGCCATTCAGCCCCCGGATTCTGTCGGGTAGCGAGGTGCGACCCGTCAGCATGATGATGCCCATGCTGGGACTCATGGCCCGCAGCGTCTGGGCCACCTCGAAGCCCTCACCATCCGGTAGCGAAACATCCAGAATGGCCACCTCCGCGCCCCCGGTCATCAACGCCCGAAAATCACTCAACAAACCCACGGAGCGGATCTGATGGCCTTCTTGACGTAAAAACGCCTCCAGGTCCTCACGGACTGAAATGTCATCTTCCAGCAGAATCAAATGGGCCATAGTCGGGGGTTAGTAAGCAGCGGCCTGGAGCCGCAATGTAAGGATTTGTAACAAGTTATTTTCGATGCTGTGATAGGTTAAAGCCGTGTTGAAAAGGACGTCAACCAAAATACATCAGGGTGATTTGTTGCTCGTACAACCGCTGATTCAGGATGAGTCGCTGTGTATCGGAGGCCATGGATTCATGATCAACCTCTTGGGTCAGCCCCCAAGCGCAACGGTCACCCTGAGCGTTTTGTTTATCTAAACCAATATGTAATGGTGTCATAATGAATAAAAAGGTCCTGGCCACCGTCCTGGGGGGCATGCTGATCGCTTCGGCTTCCGGCAACGTCCTCGCCCAATGCAAGGTCAATGTTCTCAAGGGGTTCTGGAGCGTCCAGATCAATGTACCTACCGAACTGGACCTAACTGTCTTTCCGTGGACTGTCCAATCGCCGGGTACGACGCTGACTTGTCGTTTCAATATGCTAAAGGATGGGACTTCACAGCCATCTACGTCTGCTTGCGTCCAAGCACCTGGAAGTATCTACGCTAGCGGATATGGGTGGGGTAATCTGCGTTCTGTTGTGGCGACGCCTAGTTCAGCGGGTCAATGTCGCTTTGATCTTGCGCTAACCTTTGAAGATGGTAAAGGTGGTGGCCGGCAGACAGACCTGACTGGACGGATGACCACGGATAAAAAAGGGATGATGGGAGAAGTTGCACAGGGTGATTCCCTGATTGGTGCATTTACCGGCTTCAAGACCATTGAATAAGTAAAGCCACAAAAGACTCATGCTCTGCCAGGGATGGCTCGACTGAGTTTGGGTAGTTCACTGAATCTCCCGCAGTGCAGCGCCTCTGCTACCGCTAAGGAAGCAGAGGCATTTCTGTGTCAAGTTACCGGTTGTTATAAAGAGGTTTCGCCATGTCCGGCATAAAAACAGTCACCCATCATCTCCTGGTTGCCGCACTGACCTGCCTGGTCGTGCTCGGCGTGCCCAATGGTCATGCAGAACCCCAACCGATATTGACCGGTTTTGATATGGGCAATTCGGCCCAGATGGCCGCATCGGCAAGTGTCGAGGCAGTGCCATCGACCCAGGGCACGACCGGGCAAACCCGGGCCATGGCCATGATGGGGGATGACCCCTTGCCACCGGTACCCGACGAAACCAAAGAGAAGTTTTCCACCGCCGATGCCGGCGCCAGCTTTGTCTGCGGCATTCTGAAAAAAGACAAAAGCCTCAAATGCTTTGGCCAGAATGATGTCGGCCAGAGTAGTCCGCCGAAAGGCCAATTTAAACAGCTCAGTCTTGGGTCAACGCATGGCTGTGCCACCACTCTCCAAAACAAGCTGCTCTGTTGGGGCCGCAGCGACGCGCGCCCGCAGCCCGGACAAGCCACGGGTCGTTACCTGTCCGTAGCCGCCGGGGATGACCACACCTGTGCCCGCACGGTCAAGAACGAGGTCCAGTGCTGGGGTAACAATCAAAACGGCGAACTCAATGTCCCCCCCGGAAAATATAGGCAGCTCGATGCGCGTGGAGACCACACTTGTGCAATTACCGATGCACGCCAGCTGACCTGTTGGGGTGACCGCGCATTTACCGCTTTTCCACAGACCCAGGTAGGTCCGTTTGTTAAGGTCGCGACCGGCCAGTTGCATGGCTGTGTACTTGGACAGAATGGTTTAACCAAGTGCTGGGGTAACGATGCCTATGGTCAGATACAGGCCCCGCAAGAACCGTTTGTCGACATTGTCGCCGGTGACTGGCATACCTGCGGGCTGCGTGCCGACCATACCGGGATCTGCTGGGGCAGATACCAGTACGGTCAAAATGATCCTGGCCAATATCGGTATCAACAGATCTCTGCCGGCGGCAACCTGACGTGTGGTCTGTTGCGCGTCACCGGCCACATGCGTTGCGTGGGCAGTTTTGCCAGTAACGCCTTGTTCTACCCCGGATCGGAAAATGCCAATACAGCGGGTCAATCCGCCGATAGCGTCAGGCCGCAACTGGCCTTTCTGGCGGTGTTTGAAGGGGTGAGTGCCCTGTTGGCGTCGGGCATCGTCAATACCGGTAAGGCCATTGATAAACAAGGCTGGAGTTGGGAGAAGGGGGGCATCATGGTGCAGCTGGGGGCCCTGTTTACCAATATGATTTTGGGCTGGAATAAAAAGGCCGCGCCAGACAAATACCTGCCGACTTTGCAGAAGATCCAGGCCGATGTCCAGGAAATCAAGATAGATGTAGGCCAGATACAAGGCAAACTGGATAGCGTCTTGATCAAACTGGACGGCAAGTGGTGTGACGACTCATTGGCCCCATATGCAGCGGCTTATAACCTCATGAGTGGCAGTCCCTATGGTGACAGTACCGGGGCCCGAAAAGCCTATCAGGACCTGTTGTCGGCGCAGGCGACCCAGATCACCTCCGCCCTAAACAATACGCCGGCCGCCTATCCCACTGCTGAGTTCACCAAATTCAGAGATCATTATCTCGGAAAGCTGAAATCCGCAAAGGACAATCTTAGCAACTCCCTGTTAGGTGCCGCGGGCCAAGCCTCTTCATTGCTGACCTGCTTAAATAAGGGTCATACGGAGTGGAAAGCCAAGGTGACTCCCAAGGGTACCCGACCAGAGCTCGCCTTTGATGACCGTCCGATCTACAAGTATGCCTACGACGTGTTGCGTAACGCCCTCATCCTCCAGGGGGAAATGCTGCTGATGATTGAGGATATCGAGACACGCGGTATCTTCGATACCCTGCAGACCACCACAGGGCAGTCGTCGGCCGTCGTCGAAGTGGATCCCACCACCTTTGTCCCGACGGAATCAACCCAAGGGACCGGTTTTTGCTGGTATGTCGACCAACAGGCCGCCTTGAAACCGGCTGATCCCGGCTATAACCCCCGCTGGACCACGGCCGCCACCGGCTGCCGTCATAACCGCACTTTGATCAATGATACTTACGTGGCCATGGTAAAGCAGGTCGAAGTGTTGGGCGGCGCCTACAGTGACGATCAGATGGTCTTGTCGCTGACGGCCAAGCAGATGGGTTTAGCCGATAAGGGCGAAAGTAATTGGTTATGGAGCAGAATGCCTCAAATCCAAAAAAATCCGCTTGGATGGGGTTTCATTGGACCTTGGGATAATTACGCTGCAAATGAGCTGAAGGCGCCCATTGTATGGCAGCGGCCAATACCTCAAGGTCCCTGTTTTGGTTTGTTGTCTTGTGCGGGCCCTCGCAACGAGCCATGGGCACCAGGCGATCTGATCATCTATGAACAAAATGCTGGTAAATTTGGTGCAGGTGTCTGGCATTCCAGCGGTAAAGCCTGGGATGATATTTATAAGACGCGTGAGGCTCAACGCGTAAACGCCTACGGGACTGATGAGAAAGAACTGCTGAAAAACAAGGAGGATTTATTGCAGCAGATGGCGAATACTCCTGATTCCTCTGCGGCAAGCAAAAAACTGTTTGTTGGGGTCACGGATGTGCCTTTTGCGATGCCGGGAAACTATGCAATGTTGGAGTACTACTCTAAAGGGAAGGGGGGAAGTGGTTCCTATTTTGGGGGTGGATTTAACTGTTTTGTCGCTTCAGGCATCAATACCGATTGGTATTACAAAGACTTCGGGAAGTATAACAAGGCCTATTTATCGCTTACCGGCAAGGTGTGCAGTACCGAGGAAATGGCAGCCATGTTGGTCAGTGATGAGGGGTTGGGTAACATGAAAATAAGAGGTAAGTCCTGTGGTAAAGGCTATTGTTTTGGTATCGGCGGTGTGGACCGTTTTACCCCTGAGCGCTACAAACCCTTTCAACAAATGCTGGGTAATTATCTGGCTTGGACTTCGCTAACAACAAACTGGACCTATGATTGGTTTGATATTTATGATCAGTTTATACCGAGTGTCGAGGGTGGATCCCTAAATCACATGCCTGTTGTCAATATCACGCAACGGATATGCAAGACCCCAATGGTTAAGCAAGGCGTGGCACAGAATGCCGATGGCACGCGACTGGCGACCCGGAGTGACGGTATCCCGAGTATCTGTGGTGAAGATCTGGATAAAACCATTAGCAAATTGATCCCGCGCCCTCAATACCCCGAAAACAATCCGGAACTGGATGCCATGGTCAGAAGGCCCGAGGTCAGACCCGAAGTCCAGTAGTCCCATCCGACCTGTTGGTGACCCCGGCGGTGTCCTAAACCCGCACCGCCGGCGCCAGCGAGGTCATCAAACAACCCACCCGCTTGAGGAACAACGATATGAAATACCGCTTTAACCACCTGATGGCTTTGGTGACGCTGGCAGTCACCATCGTCCTTGCGCCCGCCGCCAGGGCGGCTGAGCCACCCATCGCCTGTCCCAGCGGGCTTTGTTCCGGCCTGGGTCATGCCTTCTATTTGCCCGACCGGAATGTACTGGATGCCAAGGATCAGAGCAGTGGACGGCAAATCCTCACCGACACACAGATAGGCCGCTGTGCAACGGTCACAAAATCTGGCGCCAGCAATCGAGGGTTTGAACAGTTCGACAGTACAAAGTCCGTCACCAATGCCTGGAGTACAAAATTTGGCATCGGTAATGAAAGTCAGGGCGCGACCATCCCGCTCGGCTCCGGCTTCAGTCTGGGCGGCACCGCCAGCACCACCATGTCACGTTCGCTGACCACCAACGAGTCGTTCAATTCGCTGAACCTTTTCTACTATCTGCTGGATTCACTGGTTGATCTGAACCGGAACAGTGAATGCTGGTCCGTCGCCAACCTTGATCCGGCTTTCCTGGCCAATTTCGAAGCCTTACCGCTGTCCGATCCCAAGAATGCCGCCGAGGGGTCAACCTGGAGTGATTACACGGCCTTTCTCAAGTCCTGGGGTTCTCATGTGCAGGTCAAGCAGGAACTGGGAAGTCGGTTTTCAATCTGGCAAACCGAAACCGCATCAGACAAGCTGACGATGAAGACCCTGGAAGCTAAAACTTGCTTCTCCATCGGCGGAGCAGGCGTTACCCTGCCACTCTGTGGTAATTACAATGATTCTGAAAAACTCTCTGCCAGTCAGAACAAAACGGTTGAAAAAACCTACATATCAGGGGGATCCAATGAAGCTCGGAATGCGCTTCTGGTGGCCAGCCCGAAATCAGAGGAATATCAGGCAAAACTGACGGCCTTTATCGCATCGGCTGCCAACAGTGATCAGGCTGTGGGATTTCAATATGTGCCCATCTGGGGTTTGTTGACAGACGTCTACCGGACACAGTGCGGCACCGATGGCAAGGATTCCAAAGCCTGCAATAATTTGCAGCGCGCGGTAACCCTGCAAGCCGCCTTTGAGGGCTATCTCTCATATAACTGTGTCAAAAATACCGCGTCATCCGGTGCCTTGTTCGTGCAAGGCATGAAAGCCGGCCCAGCCAATGGCAACGGCATTTATTACTATTCCTGTCATCAAGCCAAGACCGGCTGTCATACGGACAATGACTGCCAGTTGGCCTCCGGCGATGATTCCTGGGTACCCTTTGCGGGTAACTGGGAGCAGTGCTTCTGTGCCGGCGCCGGTTGCCTGACCCCAGAACTGATACCCGGTACTGGACAATATCGTTCTGTCGTCAAGCCGTTAGAAAAAAATCCGACAAAAGCCAATTCAAATGTCGGTTCCAACGCCTCGTGTCGCGACGATAAAACCTGTACCTGCGAGAATGCATGGGCCGGTGGCCAACAGGAGCGACTGGTTTATGATCAATCGACGGGAGGCGGCGGCTCAGGCACGTTCGTAGTGCAGTCAGCACACGCTAGCGCTGTCATGGCCCAGTCAGATGAGGTACAGATCAAGGCCGATGAGTCCGGTGGTGATCAGTCTACGGAATATGACTTGCAGGTCATCATCAAGGACCGTCCGGCCTATACCCCGACCGATATCAGAAAACAACAACAAGAGCGAGTCAAAAATAAGGAGTATCCGGACAGTGAGGTCATTTACGTTACCAGCAATGATCCACGTATTGCCATTCAATGCGGCGGTGTGTGCAAGGCTCGATTTGCCAAGGATGATTTGGTGCAATTACAGGCCCAGGCCCAGGTGAGTGGGCGTAAGTTTGATGGGTGGAGCAAGGATGTTTGCCTTAACGGACCCAAAGGTACCGGCCGTACCTGTGTAGTTAAAATGAATGGTGCCAAGACGGTAGAGGCTTATTACAAATAATCCGGACAAGCGTGAGTGTCTGGGGTCGCTGAGAGTCTATTACTCACGATCCCTGCGCTTACGCTGAGTCGGGCAGTTAATATCTAGGTGATTACTGTTTACCTGAGTTTTACCAAAAATTGAAAATCCCCCCGCTCTGCCGGGATATTTTTAATTCAATTAATACAAATGCTAAATCAATGAGACTCTATTATTATTCTTTTTTCTATATATCCATCTCGGTGTTGTCCATTATAGCGACTCACAATGTTGCGTACGCCGCCCCCGTAGCCAGTCCAAAGCATATCGCTGTCATTGATGCTGGAAGTAGCGGGACTCGGCTGTACTTTTATAAGGTATTGCCTGATGGGGTTATTCAAACCATCGTCTCTAACTTTGAATATAAGGATGAGGATGGTATTGACAATTTTGTATGTGATGCCGTTATCCCCCAATCCGATGTGATGAAGGTGGTGATAACGCCATTGCTCACCAAGCTTAAGGGAGAAGCCAAGGCGATGGTTCCACCGGTGGCGATTGGCTCGATTGAAGTCAATTTGCTTGCGACAGCGGGCATGCGCAGTCGAGAGAAGGCATGCGAAAGTCTTTACCCGGGCAAGGGTGCTTCCAAGGTAGCTGCCTTGTACAAAGTGATCAAAAACGGCATTACCGGCCAGGGTTTCAAGAAGGGTGAGGTGCGAACCAGTGATGGTAACAAGGAAGAGGGGCCGTGGACGTGGCTGAATCTTAACTATGTGCTGGGAACGCTCGATACGACGCCTTACGGGGACTTGGAGGTGGGGGGATCTTCCACGCAGATTGTTTTCCCGGTTGACCCCGTGACAAATCCTGTGAACGATGCAAAAAATATTTTCTTACTACGCTATAAAGGTAAGAACTACTCCATTTTTGCCAAAAGCTACCTGGGCCTCGGTCAGGATGATGCCAGGAAATGGCTCAGAAACTCCGCTGCAGCACCTGAAAAATGTTGGGCGACTGGTTTTGATGCGGCTTCAGACAAGGGCGAAAAAGAGACAACCTTCAAAAAGCTGTCGAGTAATGGCAATTTTGATTACGTAACCTGCTCAGGCTATTACCGGCAGTACATTGAGGCGAAAATGGCTGAGCAGGGGGGTAGCCCGCAGGCGGACCGGAGCCTGGGTGATTTTGTAGGGCTGGATGGTGCCTGGTATGCCTATGAATACTTTCTGACCCCTCCGAATGATCTGCCATCTCAGCTGACGACGGCCATACCCTCCCTGTGTGCAAGTTCCTCCAGCTTTGAGTCGATTGCCACCAACAAAAACGTGCAATTCCAATGCCCCAACGGGACCTACGTGACGACCCTCATGTTTGATTCTGCCGGACTGTTCACGGGCTCAAAACGTCAGGTTACTGTGTCGCGCTCAAACGACAGAACGGTTGTTGTCGGCGGCAAGAATATCGAAGAGCGAGAAATAACCTGGACACGGGGTTATCTGTTGCAGCGATATTTTGCCAATTAATCTCTACGGGTCTCTCATGCCGCTGGCTCGTTTTCTTAACAGCCAGCGGCCTTGATTCATTTCTGGGGACCCACCATCAACGCATGTGATCATGAAATCGATATTCCTGGCTGTTTTTCGCTTGTCTGTTTTGGTTCCCCTGATGTCATATGGCGCAGCATCGCATGCCGCCGTGAAGGTTCAGATCCTGTCCTTCAACGACTTTCATGGCAATCTGGAACCCCCGACGGGGGGTGATGCCAGTATGGAATTGTCTGAGGACCCCACTCAACAAGCGTTGGGTGGCAGTGAGTACCTCTCCACGACCTTGTCGTTGCTACGGCAAAAGGCGCGTCACTCCATTACCGCCAGTGCCGGTGACCTGATAGGTGGCTCACCACTGTTGTCGGGGATGTTTCATGACGAACCGACTGTGGAGTCCATGGAAGCCTTGAAGCTGGACGTCTCCAGCGTGGGCAATCATGAGTTTGACGAAGGCCTGACTGAACTCTTGCGCATGCAGTACGGTGGCTGTCATCCGGAAGAAGGCTGCTATTTCGCTGACGAAGCCTATGACGGGGCAAACTTTCCATGGCTGGCCGCCAATGTGCTGTACAGCAAGAGTGGTAAAAGCGTCTTGCCGCAAACCTGGATCAAGCGGGTGGGGGGTGTGGATATCGGCTTCATCGGCATGACCCTTTCGGGAACGCCGGCGCTTGTCTCGCAGGTGGGCATCCAGGGGCTTCGCTTTGAGAATGAAGTGATGGCTGCCAACCGCGCCGTCATGGCGCTCCGCAAGAAAAAAGTACGTGCCATGGTGTTGCTGATCCATGAAGGCGGGTTACAAGGCGGCACCTATAACGGCTGTGACGGCATCTCGGGCCCCATTGCCGAGCTCGCCAAAAAACTCCCTGCCGAGATCGATCTGATCATTTCCGGCCACACGCACCGTGCGTATATCTGCAAACTACCCGACCCCAACGGCAAATTACGCCATGTGACCTCCGCCTCGGCGTTCGGCCGGGCGATTACTGAAACCTGGATGACCGTTGATTCGAAGACCAGGGATGTGATCCGCAGTAAAACCACCGCCAGCAATATCATGGTGCTACGCAGCGTGGCACGTGATCCGGCTCTGACTGAGGTGATCAATAAGTGGACTCCGCTTTATCAGGGCAAGGCCAATGAGGAGGTCGGCTTTATTACTGCGGATATCACCCGATCGCCCAGTCGCGATGCCCCTTCTTCACTTGCCAACCTAGTAGCTGACTCCATGCTCGCCGCCAGCCGCAAGCCACCCAACAACGCTGAGATCGCGCTGATCAANNCGGCTCACTTACGCCGACCTGTATGAGGTGCTGCCGTTCGGCAATACCATAGTCACCCTCACCCTGACGGGTGATCAGATCCGTCAGGCTCTGGAGCAACAGTACGTCACAAACCGATCGAGACCCCAGCTCATTCTGGGGGTTTCTGCGGGATTCAGTTTCGACTATGCAGCCAGTGGAGCCGAGGGAAGCCGGATACAAAATATCCAGTTAAACGGCCTTCCGCTGGATATGGCCAAATCCTATCAGGTGACGGTGGGTGACTTTCTCGCTGCGGGCGGTGATTCTTTCACGGCCTTCAAAGAAGGCAAGACCCCCCTGGGTGCAGGTAGCGATCTGGAAGTGCTGAAAGCTTACCTAAAGGCAAACAGTCCGGTAGCGCCCCCGCCATTGGATCGTATCAGGGTGATTGGTAAGTAAAAGGCGTACCAAGCCATTCTGGAGAGGCCAAGATGCGCCTGAAAAGTTGTCGCACGTCCCCGCCACGGTAATTGATGGGCGATAGCTATCTCAGTACGCCTGATAGATGCCTTACTTGTCAATGCAAAGAGTATTCGAAATGGACTTGCCATATTTGTCGACCCTGCGTGCCCTTGTGGCGGCTTTGGCGGTCTTGCCGCTCTCCGTCTGGTCGAGCCCGACTCAGATGCCCGCCGGTGATCGGTCCGCTGGGCCGGGCATCACTCGCGCGCAGAACGATCGGGTACCCGAGGGGGCGATCTGGACCGAGATGTACTTCCCATCCAGCGATGGAGCCTTCCTGCATGCGGATGTGCTGCGTCCGGTTGAGCTGCCTGGCCATACCAAAACCCCGGTGATTCTTTCGATCAGTTCTTACTTGTCGCATGCTGGACAAACTGAGTATGAGAACTTCGAGCATACCGGTCCCTCCATGCGCTTTCGGGCTCTGGTGGATGGCGGGAAGCTCATGCAGCGGGGCTATACCTATGTCATGGTTGACCTGCGCGGATTTGGTGGCAGTACCGGTTGCCTCGATTGGTTGGGGCCGGGAGAGCAAGCAGACATTGCCGCGGCGTTGGCATGGATTCGCCGGCAACCGTGGTCGAACGGCAAAGTCGGGATGTATGGGAAATCCTATGATGCCTCGACCGGACTGGTGGGTGTGACACTGGGCCGCCAAGGTGCCGATGCTGTGGTGGCACAGGCACCGGTTTGGAATATGTATAACTATCTGTTCAACCATCATGTGCCGCGCTGGAATCACCTGGGGACCCCCAAGTCCTTTAACAAGATTGTCCAGATTCCCCCCATGGCGGACGACACTGCCCGCTACATGGCCGCGGCGGTTTACGAGCAGACCCATCCGGAGTGTCTGCAGAACAATCTGACCGAAACACAAAACCACGATCCCAAGTCGTCGTACTGGCGCGCACGTGACCTCCCGAGCAAGGCGCGCGGTTCGCGTGTGCCGCTGTTGCTGACCCAGGGGACTCTGGAGCCGAATACCAAACCTGAGGATATCGAGCGGTTTCTGGATAACCACATTGGCCCCGAGTATGGCTGGGTGGGGCCCTGGGAGCATGTCAGCGGCAATGATGTGGGCGCCGACGGGCGATTGCGAATGGGTAGGGAAGGCTGGTTCGACACGGTCATGGCTTTCTTTGACACTTACCTCACAGGTTACAGACCGTATCGCAAGGATGCCGTTTTGCCTGCTTTTGCTATCCAGGACAATCTGGGCCTGTGGCGAGCACAAACGCGCTGGCCTCGTCAGGGAAAACGTCAGGATGTCCGCCTGTTGACCGGGAGCTATGTCGATACCGGGCAGGCTGGTGTCTTCAAACCGAGTATGGCGATCGCAACGGCGATGGATAGACCCATCGAGCATTACGATATGGAAAACCTTAGCCCACCGCCGAGGAAATCCGCGGTGTCGAGCCTTGCGGAACTGGCCGGTGGTTCATCCCTAACCACCTACTCGACGCCGGTCAATCGGCCCCTCCGCCTAACGGGAACCCCCAGGGTGGTGCTTGGACTCCGCGGTACCGGTCAAGTCGTCGTTGATCTGTGGGATGTCGCCCCGGATGGCTCGGCCATACTGATCAACGACATGATCAGTGTGATCGACAAGCGTCGTCTCGGTCTGGAACTGCGTTCAATGGACTGGACACTGGCAGTGGGTCACCGTTTGGCAGTGCGCGTCGGCACTAATTTTAACGATGGGTATTGGCTGCCAAACGCCAGCGGAGAGCTCATCCTTGTGCATTCAGCGACGCTACGGTTATTCCTGCAGAATCCTGAACGGGATATCACCACGCAGGGCGCTGCTTCCCCCTGGCTGACCACCTATTTGAGCGATTATTCGGCAGAAAGCACCGTGTCCCCGGGTCCTGGCTACTTCTCGCTTGATTTACAACGCCGTCACTGATTACGACGGTCGACTCGGCTCGGAAGAGTCTGCAATGAAGGTCAGGATTCTTGTCGGGGTGCCGTTTTCCATTCTGCCCTTGTATGCTAATCCTTCAAGAATCGTAAAAACTGATTCCACCAGCGGGCCTGCTCGATCTCCAGCTGTTCTTGGTTGATCGGTTCCAGTTGGGTCGGGGCAATTTCGGGCAGGCTGGGTGTTTTCGTTCCGAGCCCCCCGGGATCACCTGTATAGGACCAGTCACCGCCGAGGTCATTCTGTGTCGATCCTCTGATGGGTGTGGACTTCGCTTTTTGAATCTCCAGATCCATATTCATTAGAGCGTATTTTTGCTCGATACGTTGGACTTTCAGGGTATGGGCATACTCGTCCTTGCGAGCATTGATTTCGGCGCTTATATGGTATGGCCGGCAGCTTCGTTCCAGATCTTCCCGGCTTCCATCTTGTTCGGCGCAGGATTCTGCAGCCTGCTTCGACAGGAGGGTGGTCTGCGTGTAGGTTAGGGGTCCCAGCGTAGCCAGTTCCTGTTCCATGGCGGACTGGTTTTTCATCCTAGCCGCCTCCAGCGGTGAGTGAGGTTGCCCGGTACAGCCATGAAGTAGCATGACGATGATGGTTGACCCAAGCCTGTCGAGTGGGCTGATCAAGGGATTAATGCCTGGGTTTCCGCAACGATTGCAGTCGGGTCACTATCCAGCCAACGATGCCCGCAGCAATCAGTATGTTGCCCAGCTGGGCTAGGAGCGGCCAGCCGTCCTCCGTAATATCGTTTCTTAAGTTGACCTGGCGGGCCACCTCTGCTTGTCGAGCCTTACGATCAGCGGACGAGTTCGCCCAGGCCTGCCGCATCAATTCGCTGTGACGTTGACGGACTGCGGGATCCGCATAGCGCGCACGATGGGC
>DIVI01000063.1 GCA_002423305.1 Methylococcus sp. UBA6136
CATTCCGCTGGTTGACTGCGCAGCTGTTGGTAACACAAAAGAGCTGCCTGATTCTGTGCTCAACCCCGAATTTGTAATTCATGGTTTGCGGGTGGTTCTTAACCCGCTGGAAATCGTTTCCGTACCTGTGGGAGCTTTGGGCGAAAAGGTAGGTTCACTGGTCGATAAGAGTGACTCCATTCTGATGTCACTTGATGAATTGTTTTCCAGAGCCTGGAATTAAGGTAGCCAGCTATCCCAAGGAAGCGTGTGGGGCTCCTGTACTCGTAGCCCGGATGAAGCAACGCGCAATCCGGGATGTTTCGGCCTCGGTGCCCCGTATTTCGCTGCGCTGCATACGGGCTACATCTATATCGGGCGGGGGCTCATTCCCCAATGATTTTTACCAGCACCCGCTTGCGGCGGCGGCCGTCGAATTCGCCGTAAAAGATCTGCTCCCACGGGCCAAAGTCCAGCTTGCCCTCGGTCACCGCCACGACCACCTCGCGGCCCATCACCTGCCGCTTCAGGTGGGCGTCGCCGTTGTCCTCGCCGGTCAGGTTGTGGCGGTAGCGGCTTAGTGGTGCGTGCGGGGCCAGTTCCTCCAGCCAGCGTGTGAAATCGCCATGCAGCCCCTGTTCATCATCATTGATGAACACTGATGCCGTAATGTGCATGGCATTCACCAGCACCAGGCCCTCGCGGATGCCGCTGTCGCGCAGGCAACTAAGGACCTCGCCGGTGATGTTTGTGAATCCGACGCGCTCGGGTGTGTTGAACCAGAGTTCTTTGCGGTAGCTTTTCATGGGGTTCCTCATGGGGGGATGAGTCAAGATGACATGACGGCTGGCAATACACCAAGATGAAGCGAAGGTCGGCGGCACGCAGCCTGCATTCAGGTTAAATTCATCTTCGCCGTGTAGAAAGTCAATCAAAAAATGCGCGACGCCAACAAAACACGATGGGACCGTCATCGAGCGGCGCGCATGACAAGATTGGTGAATCCGGTTACAGTGCTCGACAGGTAGCAGCGAGCCTTGAGGATCCATGCTGCAACTTGTGCCCCTTGAGCGCCATTGTCTAGAATTCTTCGGCTTCGCGATTTTTTCCTAAATCTAACCACGAGAGGACGTTCACGATGAACACCCAAATGAGAAAGATGCAGCAAGGTTTCACCTTGATCGAGTTGATGATCGTTGTCGCGATCATCGGTATTTTGGCGGCGGTGGCTTTGCCCGCTTATCAGGATTACACCATACGAGCCAAGGTGTCAGAAGTCGTGATGGCTGCAAGTGCTTGTAGGACTACTATTACCGAAGTGTACCAATCCGGGGATGCCGCCAATCCGCCGGCAGCTGGTGCATGGGGTTGCGAATCCGCTACTCCCACTAGCAAATATGTCGCTAGCCTTGCTACGGATGCAAATGGAGTAATTACCGTAACGGCTCAGGGGTTCAATAATGCTGATGTAGACGCAAAAAAATTGACGCTTGTTCCAATGCAGGTTGACGGCGCAACGGCTAGAGTAGCAGCTGATATTGGTCAAGGAGTTCAGGCATGGAAATGCGGAGGTGCGGGTACAGACATACTTGCCAAATACTTGCCAAGTTCTTGTCGGTAGCCCTTAGGATGGGTTGAGGCAACACCGAATTTGACGTCTCCTAGCTACAGGCCCTCGAAAGCCCCTCAGATGAGGGGCTTTTTGTTATTTGTGAATTTGTCGATTGGAGTCTCCTCTTAGGGGCGAGTCGAACTGGCCCCGAGGGTTTTAAAGCCTGTCGGATCTTTGATGATGGCGGTGCGGCAAATCTTGCTTGCGTGCTGCACAGAGGAGTGCGGGGTTTCGAGCCCCATTTTTCTCGTTGCGCTTAGCAAAATCATTCCGGCGTTATATGATGGCGCCCCATCCGATTTTTCTGAATCTTCTGCATGACTGCCCGCACCGCCGAGATAGAGCGCAACACTTCCGAGACCCGCATCCGGGTCGGTATCAATCTGGATGGCACGGGCCTCACGACTTTCGAGACCGGTGTTCCGTTTCTGGACCACATGATGGATCAAATTGCCCGGCATGGGTTGATCGATCTGGACGTGCGCGCTGACGGCGATCTGCACATCGATGCTCACCACACGGTTGAAGACATCGGCATCACCCTGGGCATGGCGTTTGATCAGGCGGTGGGCGACAAGAAGGGCATCCGCCGTTATGGCCACAGCTATGTCCCGCTGGACGAGGCGTTGTCGCGGGTGGTGGTGGATTTCTCCGGTCGACCGGGTCTGAGCTATGAGGTTGATTATCCTCGCGGCCGGATTGGGGACTTTGATGTCGACCTGTTTGGCGAATTCTTCCGCGGCTTTGTGAATCACGCCAAGGTGACCCTGCATATTGATAACCTGAAGGGGCGGAACGCCCACCATGTGGCCGAGACCATTTTCAAGGCGTTTGGTCGGGCATTGCGGATGGCGGTCGAGCCGGACGCGCGCATGCAGGGTACGATTCCGTCGACCAAGGGTTCACTTTAAACGCGATCCATCACTCCGCGTCCTCGCTTATGTCTTCTGTTGCTATCATCGATTACGGCATGGGGAATCTTCACTCCATCGCCAAGGCCGTTCAGCATGCCGATTCCAGTGTCGCGGTGACCGTGACGGATGATCCGGCGACGATACTGGGCGCCGACAGGGTAGTCTTTCCCGGTGTGGGCGCGATGCGTGATTGCATGGCCGCCCTGAATGCCCGCCAGCTGGGCCCGGTGCTGCGGGAAGCCGCGGCGACCCGGCCGGTGCTGGGGATATGCCTCGGGATGCAGGCCCTGCTGGACGAGAGCGAGGAAAGTCCCGGCACGCCGAGCCTGGGACTGATTCCCGGCCGTGTGCTGCGTTTCGCCGATGGGCTTGCCGATAGCCAGGGGCGAACCCTGAAAATTCCGCACATGGGCTGGAACCGCGTCCTGCCGGCCGTGGATCATCCCGTCTGGCACGGCATCGAGGCCGGGAGCTGGTTTTACTTCGTTCACAGTTATTACGCCAGCCCGGCGAACCCCGCTGACGTGGCGGCCACCACGGATTACCCGACCCCATTCGCTGCGGCGCTGGCTCACGGCAACCTCTTTGCCGTGCAATTCCATCCCGAGAAAAGCCAGGCGGTGGGATTGCGGTTGCTGGCCAACTTTCTGAGCTGGAATCCCGGTTCCTGAGCGTTCGTTTTCCCTTTGTTCACCCGATGATGAGGAGTTTCCCATGCTTTTGATACCTGCTATCGACCTGAAAGATGGCAAGTGTGTCCGTCTGCGGCAAGGCCGCATGGAAGACGATACGGTGTTTTCGGACGATCCCGTGGCTATGGCCGGCAAGTGGGTCGGTGATGGCGCGCAACGCCTGCATCTGGTAGATCTGGATGGCGCGTTCGCCGGCAAGCCGCGCAATGGTGACGTGATTCACGCCATTCGCAAGGCTTACCCTGACGTGCAGATTCAGGTCGGCGGCGGTATCCGCGATGAGGATACGATTCAGGGCTACCTGGATGCCGGGGTCGATTACGTCATCATCGGCACCAAAGCGGTCAGTGCGCCGCATTTCGTGCGCGAAGTGGCGGCCGAATTCCCCAATCACATCATCGTCGGGCTGGATGCG
>DIVI01000001.1 GCA_002423305.1 Methylococcus sp. UBA6136
GGTCTTGCGGGACTCCCGATTGACTTGAGCCCGATCCAATGTGACCTGGAAATGCTGGGTTTTCGCTATCGCTCCAACCCAGCTACGGGCTACGGGCTGGCCCGTGGCTTTGATTACCGCTGCAAGCAAGCCGGTCAACTCGCCTCGAAGATGCGGCTGATGACCGCCCCGCTGCTGGGAATGATCGAAACCGGCGCCTGGCAACGGAACGCCCGCCACGCCAACGAGTGCGCTGCCTATCTGGCTTCGCGCCTGACCAAGCTGGGCATCACCCCCGCATTCCCGCAACAGGCCAATGCGGTATTCATCCGACTGACCGCGTCGGAAGCCAGCGAATTACGTCAACCGGGATGGTCATTCCACATCAGCGATTGTCATGGTGCCGCCCGCTTCATGTGTGGTTGGGACAGCCAGCAGGAGTGGATCGACCGCTTGGTGGGGGATATCAAAACGGTGTCGGACCCCGAAGCCCCTCTCCCCGGCGGGGAGAGGGGTTGGGGTGAGGGGCGAGTAGCGCCTGGAGGATCGATTCCAGCACCGCCTCTCCCTGCTGCAACACCTCGTTGTTCCAGTAACGCAGGACGCGGCAGCCCTGCATTGCCAGAAACTGGGAGCGGCCCTCATCGTAGTCCTCCTGTTGTCTATGCTGCGAGCCATCAACCTCGATCAACAGCCTTCGCTCCAGACAGATGAAATCTACGATGTAGGGCCCGATCGGCACCTGCCGTCTGAATTTATGGCCGAGCAACTGCCGATTGCGCAGACGTTGCCAAAGCCACTTCTCGGCGTCGGTGCTGTTTCGGCGAAGTTCACGGGCATGCTGCTGTTGCAGGGATGGGTGTTTGGACATGATTAGATATTGGTGTCGAGGTTCAAGCCCCCCGCCCCCCGCCCCTCACCCCAACCCCTCTCCCCGCCGGGGAGAGGGGCTTTAGGGAGGGTTGGGGTGAGGGGCCGCCGGGGGACTGGCGGCTCACGTTTGATCATTCCGCAGTCGCCCCGCCAGAATCGGTGCGGCTTCGGGGTCGGCCACCCACTCGCCCATGCCCTCGTCATTGCCCAGCGCGGCCAACCAGTCGAGCAGGAAAAGACATAACCCTCGAGCTTGCCCCAGTAGCACTGACCGAAAGTGTCCGGCAGATATTGGCGACCGGGCAGGCTGTCAGATGTAGAAATGGGTTTCGATGAGGGCGGGCATGGCGGTCAGGCTGAGGTTTTGGGCTGTGATAATGAAGGGGTACACTGCGCGCTGACGCGTTTAGCTTCGTCAGCCAGTTCGCGCAGGCTCAGACTCGGCAGGCCCAGACGGCGCCACTCGGTGTAGTTGAAGCGGTCCCGCGAGGCGGCCGCCATGAAGCGCTCGGCATCCACCAGTCCCAACGCGCCAATCAACGCCTGCATGCCTTTCATGCGGATTTCTGCCTCATTGTTCATACCAGTTCTCCATAAAAGCCAGCGCATCGGCTGGGAACATGACCTTGATGTCGGACAGGAATTGCAAGTGGCGGTGCAGGCGATTATCGGTCGTGACGAAGAGATCGGCCCGACCCGCGAGGACGCTGGCGACATGCAGTGCGTCAAACTTATGAACACCCCGGGCCAATCATATTTCAGCCCTGACCACCACCTCGGGTCCCGCCATGATGTGATCGGCGGCCAGGCCACGCCACTGAGCAATCGCCTGCATGTGTTCCAGGTAAGGGTTTTTCGAGTTTTCCAGATCCAGCACCGCTGACCAAGGCAGCTGACAGGCGCCTGTGCGCACCTTGTCCTGGAGGGCCAGCTTGGCCTCGGTCTCCAGACGAATCCGCGGGTGGGTCGGGGCGTCGCGCAGACCGTTGGAAGGAGACGATGTGACTAAATCCGCACTCCTTGGCAGGCAGGATCGACCGCCTTGATATCCCCCACCAACCGGTCGATCCATTCCCGCTGGCTGTCCCAGCCACACATGAAGCGAGCGGCACCATGACAGTCGCTGATGTAAAAGGACCAACCCAGGCGACGCAGGGCGTTGGCTTCTGATTCGGTCAGACGAATGAAGACGCCATTGGCCTGTCGCGGGAATGCTGGAATGATGCCGATATCCGCTAGGCGGGATTCCAGATACTGAGCGCAATCATTGGCATGACGAGCATTACGCTGCCAGGCACCGGTCTCGATGAGTCCCAACAGCGGCGCAGTCATCAAGCGCATTTTTGAGGCGAGCTGCCCGGCCTGTTTGCAGCGGTAATCAAAGCCACGGGCCAGTGCCCGATCAAAAAAGATGACGGTGTCACCAATGCCGCCACCCAGCTTGGAAGCCCCGAGACTCAGCACATCAACACCGGATTTCCAGCTCATTTCGGCCGGGGTCAGTTCCAGCGCCACCAGGGCATTCATGAACCGGGCCCCATCCATGTGCACACGCATGCCCTCCCCCCTGGCCCATTGGGTCAGACACTGCAATTCGTCAATGGAATAAAGCGTGCCGACTTCGGTCGATTGGGTCAGGCTGAGTGCGGCTGGGCGCGGGAAGCGCAAATCCCCTCCCTTGGGCAAAAGACGCTGGGCAGAGTCCAGACTCAACTTGCCCACCTCACCCTGGCCAAGCAACAAGCGCGAACCATGGGAGAAGAAGCCGGGAGCTCCGCACTCGTCGGTTTCGATGTGCGACCAGGCATGGCAGACGGTGGCCTGATAGGGCTGACACAGATGCGCGAGCGCCAGGCTGTTGGCCGCCGTGCCGTTGAATACAAAAAACACCTCGGCGTCGTGCTCAAATAGCTCTCGAATCGCATCGGCCGCGCGGGCGGTCCAATCGTCAAATCCGTAAGCCGGCGCACTGTCGGAATTAGCTCTCACCAAGTATTCCAGGGCTTCGGGACACAGTCCCGACCAGTTATCACTAGCGAATGATGGATTTTCCAATCTATTCATGTCCATAATCGGGCAAAATTGCGTCAGCCAACACGTTACTATTCAAATCCAGCCTCCAGCACTCATCCATGACTCAGCGCACTCCACACATCGTCCACGTGGTCAAGTCCCAGCAACAAGCACCCGCCAGCCGGGCACATACGCAGTTCAACAATCTCATCAAGAAAATCGACAAGCAGAAAAAACAGCTGGCGGATTGGATCGCCACCGAATCACTTTACCGCAACAAGGTTGCTCAGGATTATGTGCCGCAACATACTCGGGTGGCCCATCTGAAAGCGGAACTGGCGCAACTGTTCGATCGGGCCCACGATGATTCCCGGTTCAAGAAACGTGATCGAGAGAAGTTGTCTCACCTGATCCTCTCGCTGGCCAGCAGCGTCCTCGATGAACTGGATCATGAGGACATGCGAGCGCTGTACGACAAATACAATGATGTCGACTTTGAGACAGAACAGCGAGAGGCGGATGACGCCGAAGTCGAGTTTCTGCGCGCCATGATGGACAGCCTGGGCGTCGAACTCGGCGATGACGTCGACCTGACTGACCCGGAGTCGATGACCGAAGCGCTGCAGCAAAAGATTCGCGAGGAGCAGGCTTCTCGATCCGCTTTTGAAGAGGCAAAAAACGCGAATCGCAAACCCAAGAAGAAGTCAGCCAAGCAGCTGGAGAAAGAAGCCCGGCAAGAAGCGGAAGAGCAAAACATCAGCAAGTCCATTCAGGCGATTTACCGCAAGCTGGTGACCGAACTGCACCCGGACCGAGAAACCGATCCCGATGAACGCGCCAGAAAGACGGAGCTGATGCAGGCAGTCAATGTGGCCTATGAAAAGCGCGATCTGCTGCAGTTGCTGGAACTGCAGATCACCCTGGAACAAATTTCACCGGAACACATCGGTGCGATCACCGAGGATCGCATCAAGCATTACAACAAGATACTGCGGGAACAATCCGCCGAACTGCAGCAGGAGCTTTCCCTGATCCAGAATCAGCTGAGAAGTCATTTCCAACTACCCTACTACGCACCGCTGACGCCAAAGGACATCATCAACCGACTCAATGGCGACATAGTCGAGCTGAAACAGGTGGCTCAATCCATCGACCATGACCTCAAGCGGTTGGCGGATTTTGATGTCATGAAACAGTGGGTCAAGAACTACAAGATCCCGCGACCCCGCCCGATGGATGACCTGGATTTCCCGGGGTTCAGGTTTTAGCGTCCGCGAAGATCACCCGATTCAATCCGGCGGCGGAACGCCCAATATCCAGCCCTCAACCTGGGCAACACCGGCCATGGCTGGGAGCAGCGCGGGTTGCAGCCACTCTCTCAACTGGCCGGTGTGATCGGCCTGCTGCAGCATAGCGGCAATGGTGTAGGCATCCTGCTGGTCGGGCGTTCTTTGGTCGGCAGGAAAACGGCCTTTCCAGAGTGAAGGATAGGCCTCGACCAGCACCGATGTGCCTGGCGAGACGGCCCAGCCATCAAAAGGCCAACAATGCAGCCGATCACCCAGCTGCTGCCGCAGATAACGCAACCACGGCAGACCGGCATGGGTAGATTTGGCGACTGAACCGGGAACGTCAAAATGGAAGACCGACTTGGCCCCACAGCGCTCCTCGGTCAGTCGGCGCCAACGTGATGACCCCATCCGCTCGGCGCCGCGTCCAGCGGATCCATTCCGCACAAAATCCACATACCTGTTCTTTGCATCCGTCGGCCAGTGCGCCTGAAAATCATCAAGAAAAGACGGCCAATCGGGTGGTAGATGATGCACTTCGAAATAGCGCAGCGGAAAGGAAAAGCCGTGATCGATTCCTACCAGCGCCGGTTCGCTGTCGGCCAGGGTGATGGCCAGCCATTCGGCCAGGGCGGCGCGGGACCAATGCTTTCTGGGCCCCGGTGGAGTCAGTACCTCGACGGGTTCTTTCCGCAAGTTCGCTTCGTACACCCGTAATCCCTTCAGGCCTGAATAGGGCGTTTCTGCGCCGGAATAATCAATCCCAATATAACGTTGGAACAAGGGCAATCTCGTCATACTTGAAAGACTCCAGCAAATGCTCTCATCCCCGGGCATCGCTTGCCTGGGTCAGGGGAGTGTCGGTCGTTATCGGATTGTCTTCCAGGGCTGTTGCTGTCAGCTGTCCTGTCGCTGCTGGCTGACCCATATCAGCTGATCGGTCTGAATGCCGAAGCGCCTTGCCTCATCAAGCAGTTGAAGGCGCAATGCTTCGGAAAGTTGCTTGTCCCGGGACAATATCCAGAAGTAGTCCCGGCTTGGCCCCATCACCAGCGACCAGCGATAGTCTTTTTCATCCAACGCCACAACGTGGTATCCACCATAGAAGGGGCCAAAAAAGCTGACCTTGAGCGACCCCCGATCCTTGCCATCGGTGAACAACGCCCGACCCGTGGCCTGCTCCCATTCACCCGATTTCGGATTAAAGCCACGATTGATGACCTCGATGCTGCCATCCGGCTTCCCACGATAACGGGCATTGACATCGGTCAGACCCCGTTCGAAGGAGTGATCCAAGCGGCCGATTTCATACCATTTCCCCTCATATCGACCAACATTGAAGGGAGTAACGGCAGTAATCCCTTGGGGTGGCTGGGTAGAGCAGCCATTCATGACCATGAAGATCAGCCAAGCTATCGCCATTTTCGGGCCGCTGAGACGGATGGACTGAAAGGGTTTGGGTCTCATGATTTTTACCTCGATCGGATAGTCACCAAAAAAAATAGGCGGACAGACAGGCAAGTCTCCGTCAGGCGACGCGCATGATCATTTGAGACCATCGAGCGGTGCCCACCCGTCCTGACTCAAGTAAAGCACGGCAATGTCGATAACATAGAACATGAGGATCAGCAGGCTGACCCAGCCGACGGTTTTGAGTATCCGACCGGTCGGACGATAGAGCAATCCCACAATTGCGATGCCGGTCATCATCATGGCAGTCTGGATCGACACCAGATGCAAGGGTGACACGGCCGCGAACAAGGGGCCCCGAGTGTATGCCAGATCGTCGATAGCCATGATCAGAAGGTCAAAGAGGTTACTGCCAAACAAGCCACTCATGGCCAGATCTATGGCACCCAATCGTATGGCCGAAACTGTCACGGCGACTTCAGGAAGAGAAGTGGCCAACGCCACGAAAAAGGTACCGACGAAAGTTTCGTCCCACCCCATGACCACCACGATATGGGACGCTGTGGTAGGTAAGCGAATTCCGCTTGCAAGCACCACCAATGCTGCCAACAGGTAACCCGACAAGGCCTTGGCGAGTGATAAATGCTCATGGCGTCGGGTCAATTCCAGTGCGCCATCTTGCCGGATGCTTCGCTCGTATTGGAAGACGGTGTAAACGGCGATCAGGTAAAACGCGACAATAATCGGTGTGGCGATACTGATATGGCCCAGCGAGAATCGGGCGCCCTCATCGCCCAGAAGAATAGTAAATGCGACCAGTCCCAGCAGAATGACGCCGAAGCCAGCCGATAAAATATGCCCCTGACTAAGCCGGGTATAGACCGAGGCGCCTCGATGCAGAAAATCAAGCAGCACGATGAGCAGCAGGTTGAAGATACAGCTACCCACGGCATCGCCGAGTGCGATGTCCGGCGCGTCTTCGATCGTTACGGCACTGATGCCCGTGACAAGCTCTGGCAGCGAGGTTACTGTCGCCATCATGGCCAGACCGACCCAAGTACTCCCCAGACCGGTCTTTTCTGCGATCACGTCCCCGAAGAGTGCCAGATAAAATCCCGCAACGCCCAGAGAGAGTGCCAGGAGGGCCAATTCAGAAAAGACTTGAAGCATCATGGCGTCAGGTTTTGAAGCTGCCTTAACCAGGCAGTCAGGGTGCAGAGGGTTGCCGGATACGTCGCGCGTGCTATCTGTTTGGACCCTAAAATCCCGGCATCAACCGGCATTATCCGCTCGTTGCGTAGAATACAGGCACAGCGTTCACCCCATCCCATTCTGGTACTGATGATAAAAGACATACTGACCTTGCGGTCAACCCGAGGTCTCATGGACACATGGCAGGCCGACATGAAGGCAGGCTTCCTGGTTTCCCTGATTGCCCTGCCCCTCTGCTTCGGCATTGCAACGGCATCAGGATTTCCCCCCATCGCGGGCATCATCAGCGCCATCGTCGGTGGGCTTCTTATCTCCCATATCAACGGCGTGCCGCTGGGCATCACGGGCCCTGCAGCCGGCTTGATCACCGTGCTCTTCTCCGCCGTGCAGACCCTGGGTCAGGGGGATCATTGGGCCGGCTATCGTTATACCCTGGCCGCGGTCGTCATCTCCGGCGGATTGCAGATATTGCTGGGACTCTCTCGGACCAGCCGCATTGCCGCCCTGTTTCCCGCCGCCATCGCTCACGGCATGCTGGCCGCCATCGGCATCAGCATCATCGCTCGCCAAGCTCATATCCTGTTGGGTACCCGGCCCGAGGTCGACACTGTCTGGCAAAGCCTGACGCAAATTCCCGGCAGCCTGTTTTACTTCAATCCCCTCATCCTGCTGGTGGGCGGTATCGGTCTCGTCATTCTGTTCGCCTGGCCGATGCTCGGTCAGCGCGGTTTGGGCCGCATGCCGGCGCCGATTGCGGCCGTGGTGACCGGAATCTTGCTGGGTCAGTCATTCAATCTGGAGACCGCCGAACTCTACGTAAAAACGGACGATGATGCCGGCCTTTTGCATCAACTGGTCTACACCAAGGCCCCTCAATTTCTCGCCGAGATTCCCGATCGCTGGCAGGACAGTCTTGTATTCCCCGATTTCGGCCAACTCGCCACCCCCGGATTCTGGGGCGCGGTGACGGCACTCTTTCTGGTTGGCAGCCTGGAGTCGCTGCTGGTGGCATCAGCCGTTGACCGTCTGGGCAAAACCTCAGCCCACACCGATCTGAACCGGGATATCGCCGCCATCGGCCTTGGCAATGTGGTCTCAGGCCTCATCGGCGGATTACCCATGGTGGTCGAGATCGTCCGCAGTTCCGCCAACATTGGCTACGGTGCCCGAAGTGCCAACGCCAATTTCTTCCATGGCCTATTTCTTTTGCTGTTCGTGGCGCTCTTGCCGCAATGGCTTGAGCGTATTCCCCTGGCGACGCTCGCCGCGCTGCTCATCTTTGCCGGCTACCGGCTGGCCTCGCCGAGCACATTCACCCACGCCAAACGGATCGGCACCGAGCAAATAGCCCTCTTCATCCTCACGCTGGTCGCCGTTCTGACCACCAACATTCTGGCCGGCGTGGCCATCGGCTTGATCGCCAAGTTGATCCTCAGCCGTTGGCTCGGCGGTCAGGGCACCACGCTTCGTGGACTGCTGTCACCGTCGTATCAAGCCACGCAAACGCTGGATGGGAGCTTCCACTTCAGGATCGATGGACCCGCCGTCTTCTCCAACTTTCTCCGATTGAAAGGGGAATTGCGCGCCTTGCCGCAGGGCGAACGCATCGTCATTGATGTCTCAGCCGCCCCCCTGATCGACCATACCGTCATGGATTTCATCGAACGGTTTCGCGAGACCTACATGAGGACGGGCGGCCAGCTGGATATTGTCGGGTTGAATAGTCTTGCGGCCCGCTCCGCACATCCCCTTGCCACCCGCACCCAGAAAATTCAAAGGCAATGATCCATTCCATCGAAAGGGCTCTACCCGCATAGCGGTCGGAAACCGATTGCGTTAAACAGCGAGAAAATGGGAAACTACGGCCCGTAGCGGCTTGTTACCGGGATAATTCATGCGTCCATCCACTTTGTGACCGAGGGGATCGCGAAGCTTGAAAGCCCCTATTCCGCCTCATCAAGAATCAGCAAACCCATGGGCCACCTCCGGGTTTTTAACGACTGATCACATCATGCCTCGGTGGCGAAATTGGTAGACGCAAGAGACTTAAAATCTCTCGACCTAACGGTCGTGCCGGTTCGATTCCGGCCCGAGGCACCACACACAATCATGTACTTGCCAATCAGGCTTGGAACCCGATTAAGCTTGGAGTGCTAAGCCTTGGCCACTCCCGGGGCAACCCAGATCGGGTTTACACGTCCAAATTACGTTCTCGCAAGTTCAGCAATGCGGCGCATTGAGTGAACCGCTCAGATATACCGACCGGAAACAGCTCCTCAATCACCATGCTGAATGGCCTGACCTGCAGCGAAGCCGGCGAGCGCCTGCTGCGTGACGGGCCGAACGAACTCCCCAACCAAGACCCAAGAACAGGATGGCGAATCCTGCTTGATATCGTCCGGGAACCCATGTTCCTGTTGCTGTTGGCGTGCGGGGGGATTTACCTGCTGCTGGGCGAACCGGGCGAAGCTGCCATTCTTCTGGGCTTTGTGGTGGTGGTGATTGCGATCACGCTCTACCAGGAAAACAAGACCGAGCATGCACTGGAAGCCCTTCGTGACCTCTCAAGTCCCCGGGCCCTCGTCATCCGCGACGGCCAGAAAATGCGGATTGCCGGGCGCGAGGTGGTCATCGGCGACCTTCTTGTGGTCGCCGAGGGAGACCGCATCCCAGCCGATGCCGTTCTGCTGGATGCCTCGCATATCAGCATTGATGAGTCCTTGTTGACCGGCGAATCGGTGCCGGTTCGTAAGTCCATCTGGGATGGGATGGCGCTTCAGGGCGAACCCGGCGGCGATGATTTGCCATTCCTTTTTTCCGGGACCCTGGTCGTGACTGGCAAGGGCATCGCCAGAGTGACCGCGACGGGGCAAGCCACGGAACTGGGAAAAATCGGCACTGCCTTGGGTGGCCTGGAGCAGGAGCAGACCCACCTGCAGCTCGACAACCGTCGCATCGTCAAGCGCCTGGCGCTATTCGGGCTCGTTCTTTGCGCCATAACGATTATCGTCTTTGGGCTGTCCCGCCATGACTGGATAAAGGGGATTCTGGCCGGGCTCACTCTCGCCATGGCGATCCTGCCGGAAGAGTTTCCCGTAGTCCTCACCATCTTCCTGGCATTGGGGGCTTTTCGCCTCTCCCGCATCCAGGTGCTGACTCGCCGGACCATGGCCGTCGAGACCCTCGGCGCCACGACGGTCCTGTGTACGGACAAGACCGGTACCCTCACTGAAAACCGGATGCAACTGGCCGGGCTGGTTGCTGGCGGCGGTGCTTTGACGGGCTCATCACTGTCCGGCCAGATTCCCGAGGCCTTTCATAAGCTCATCGAATATGCGGTCCTGGCCAGCCAGCTGGATCCATTTGACCCCATGGAACAGGAGATCCACGCCATCGGATTACGAGCGGCTAGTGAACATCTGCATCGGGATTGGAGGCTGATCAAGGAATACACTCTGTCCAGGGAACTACTGGCCATGTCCTGTGCCTGGGAGTCTCCTGATGGAACGGAGATTATCGTGGCCGCCAAGGGCGCTCCGGAAGCCATTATCGACTTGTGTCATCTCGACAAAAAGGAAGCCGCGCAGGTCGAGAAGGAGATGCTTGCGCTCGCAAAACGCGGCATGCGCGTTCTTGGCGTCGCCCAGGCGCGGGCCAGAAAGCTACCCGGCATCCAGCACGATTTTGATTTCAGCTTTGTCGGCCTGGTGGGTTTCAATGACCCCATCCGACCGGAGGTGCCCGCCGCCATCGCCGAATGTGTCGCTGCCGGCATTCGGGTAATCATGATGACCGGTGATTATCCCGCCACGGCACAACAGATTGCCTCGGACATCGGCCTGCCCCAGGGCGATATCGCCACCGGACCGGAACTCAGGGCCATCAGCGATGACGCCTTACGGCAGCGCATCAAGAATGTATCCATTTTTGCCCGCGTCGTTCCCGAGCAAAAACTGCGCATCGTTCAGGCCCTCAAGGCATCGGGCGAAGTCGTCGCCATGACCGGTGATGGCGTCAATGACGCGCCGGCCCTTAAGGCGTCCCATATCGGGGTCGCAATGGGACTGCGCGGAACCGACGTAGCGCGGGAGTCAGCCGATCTCGTGTTGCTGGACGATGCCTTTTCATCCATTGTGGGAGGCGTTCGCATGGGGCGCCGGATTTTCGACAATCTCAGGAAGGCGATGGCTTACATCATCGCCATCCACGTCCCGATTGCCGGATTAAGTCTGCTCCCGGTGCTGCTCCAGGCCATCACCGAAAAATCCTGGCCATTGATCCTGCTCCCGGTTCATATCGTCTTCCTGCAACTCATTATCGATCCGGCCTGTTCCGTCGTCTTTGAGATGGAACCGGAAGAGTCTGGCCTGATGCTCCGCAAACCCCGACCTATAGGGGAGACGCTGTTCTCGCGGAAGATGGTGGTGATCAGTCTCTTGCAGGGATTGATAGTCTTGCTGGCGGTGTTCGGGGTCTATGCCTTTGCGCTTCACCTGGCGCGTGGAGAAGATGATGCGCGAGCGTTGGCCTTCACGACCCTCATCATGGCCAATATCGGACTGATCTTGAGTCATCGTTCAGGGTCCGACGGCCTGCTTAGAACCCTGGGTACGCGCAACAAGGCCCTCTGGTGGGTGGTCCCTGGAGCATTGACGATGCTGGCCGGAGTGCTCTATGTGCCCGAGTTGCGCACCCTGTTCCATTTCAGCGCCATACCCTTTCGGGATATTGCCCTCTGCGTGGCCACCGGATGGGGATCTATCCTCTGGTTGGAGGTTTATAAAATATGGGAGAGGCGTCAAAGCGGCCTTCCTCATGGCACCCACAGCCTTCGGACGGTGGCGCCACACCCCGTAAAGTCAGCAAAAAGAAGACGAAAGGCCCCGCGCAAGGGTCACAAAAAGTACGCCAACAGGTAATCCAGCGCATTCACCTGAGGCCTTTGATGCCGTTACCGGGATCCCATGCCTTTTCCCGTCATAAAATACTGAAAAACCTGTCCGGGGACTGCACCTAAGCGCTCTGCATGCGCTTTGAATTCATAATTCCAACCTACCCTCTCTCCGTCACGCCTTTCAATGAAAATCGATTTGTTCAGGCTCCTCCTGACTAGCCTGCTTCTGACCGTTTCGGCCTGCGTAAAGGCCGAAACGGTTCCTCTGGTTACTGACACTTTCGACTCCGTGTCCAATTGGAGCGCCATCGGTGCGGGAACGGCCAAAGCGACGGTCACTGCGGAGAAAACCAGGAACGGCTCTTCAATGCGCATCGATTTTGATTTCACCCAGGGCGGCGGGGAAGTCATGGTGCATAAATCGGTCCCCATGACACTCCCGGAGAATTACGCAATCACGCTGAAATTGAAGGGCAAAGGAGCCTACCCATTGGAGTTGCGCTTGATCGATGACTCCGGGAAGAATGTCTGGCGGTATAGCCATCCCGAATTAAGCGCACCGCTGGACTTGCAACCCCTGCGCGTCAAACAACACCAATTTGCATTTGCCTGGGGACCCGCCGAGGGCGGCAAGCCCCAAAAGCTTGGACTCATCGAGTTTGTCATAGGCCGTGGCGCCGGCGGCAAGGGGACACTCTGGATCGATGATCTGAAACTGGAGCCACGTCAGCCGGACCAAGCCTATTCAGGCACTCCGGTCATCACTGCCTCCGGTTCATTCACAGGACAAGATGCCCGGAATCTGCTGAATGAATCGTCCGATACGGGCTGGCACAGCCCTCCGAACCGGTAACCCGCCTGGCTTCAGCTGGATTTTGGGATGTTACGGGAGTATGGCGGACTCATCATTGACTGGGACCCCAATGACTATGCGGCCAAATACCGCGTCGAGCAGTCCGACGATGGTCAGAACTGGCAACATGCATATACGGTCAGCCACGGCAACGGTCAGCGTGACTATCTGCCGCTCCCGGAAGCTGAGTCGCGCTTCCTGCGACTTTGCATGGATGCTGATCCAAGGGGAATCGGCTACGGGATTCGTCGCCTGGAAATCGCCCCCCTCCCTTTCGGCAGTTCGAGCCTGCAACTTTTCGAGCGCATGGCACATGATGCGGCGCGAGGACTTTATCCGCGCTACCTGCTGGGCGAACAACCCTACTGGACGGTGGCCGGCAGTGCAGGAACCCCCGTTTCAGGGGCGAAACGGGAAGCCTTGCTGAGCACGGATGGCCAGGTTGAATCCGATGAGGGCGCATTCTCGATCGAACCTTTTTTGTACTCCGGTGGCAAGCTGCTGACGTGGGCGGATGGCACCGCCACGCCTTCACTGGCAAACGGCCATCTGCCCATTCCATCGGTCAGCAGGACACAGGGCGAGCTGGAATTGACGGTGTCGTTGTTGAATCCGAAGGCATCGAACGCACCTTTTCTGGCCCGCTATCAAGTCACCAATCATGGGCAGCAACCCAACGAGGCCAGTCTGTTTCTGGTTGTT
>DIVI01000074.1 GCA_002423305.1 Methylococcus sp. UBA6136
CGCTTACGCCCCTCATTTCATGTCTATTTCACATCCTGACTCACTCGCGGCCCGACTTGATCACACACCCTGCCCGCTGGCTTTTGGCACCAGTGGCCGTCGCGGATTGCTTAAAGACCTGACTCAACTGGAGGTCTTCATCAATGCGCTGGCAGAGCTTGAGTATCTGCAGGCATTGCCGCTAAACGAGGGCGGCATTACTCGGGGAGACATTTTCTACTTCGGCAGTGATTTACGACCCAGTTCGACCCGGCTCGTAGGCGGCGTACCCGAACGGGGCGAACTTGCCCAGGCCATTGAGGCTGCCATCCGCGAGGCGGGGATGCTGCCGGTATATTTGGGTGCGCTCCCGACTCCGGCGCTCACAGCCCACGCCATCGCCCATGCCAGGGGCAGCATCATGGTCACAGGCAGTCACATCCCGTTCGATCGCAATGGCTACAAAACCAATACCTCGCAGGGTGAATTGCTAAAACGGCATGAGTCGCCGATCAATGATCGTGTGGCTCTGGTACGAGAACGGGTTTATTCGAACGCTTTCGTTGATTGCCCCTTCGCGGAGAATGGCCAGTTCAAGTCAGGACATCGGGCGTTGCCTGCGATTGATGGTTCGGCCTCCACCGCTTATATCCATCGGTATGTTGACCTTCTTGGCGCGGGAGCCCTCAGCGGTCTGCGCGTGGTGTTTTATCAGCATTCGGCCGTCGGCCGGGATCTGGTGCCGATGATCTTGCGTGAACTCGGCGCGGAAGTGATCGAGGCCGGACGCAGTGAGCAGTTCGTTCCCATCGATACTGAAAACATCGATGCAGAGCAACTGGCCGCCATGCAGTCACTCATCGATGACGCGGCGCAAACTGACGGCCGCATCGATGCACTGGTTTCAACGGATGGCGACAGTGACCGGCCCTTGATCCTGGGCGTCGAACCGGAATCAGGTCGCGCTCAATTTTTTGGCGGTGATCTGGTCGGCATGATGACAGCCGAGTTTCTTGGCGCGGATGCGGTCGTGGTACCAATCAGCTGCAATGATGCGATCGACCGAGGCCGCTTGAAGCAATATCTGGAGCCGAAAACGCGGATTGGTTCGCCTTTTGTCATTGCCGGCATGGAGGTCGCCCTGGCCAAGGGCAAGTCCGCAGTCTGCGGCTGGGAGGCCAATGGGGGTTTCCTGACCGGTTCGGTGATCCGGCGACACGACAGAACCCTCGCTCCTTTACCCACCCGGGATGCCGTGCTGCCTATTGTTGCCGTCCTGACATCAGCCAAAGAGCTGGGCTTGAGTCTGATCGACCTGTTCAAGCGATTACCTCAACGCTTCAGTCGGGCGGCGCTGATCAAGGACTTCCCTCGTGAAAAAAGCCTGAACATGCTTCGGCGCTTTTCCCCGGCTGATCCGGCGGTCTGTGAAATAGATTTCACTGAAGCGCCCCCCCACTGGCGCTCTGCGGATGGTGAAACGCTGCATCCCTCCGCCGAGTCAGCCGAAAACATGCAGGTTGCGCGGCAGGCCCTGAGCGTTCATTTCCGCGAGGCACGTGGTTTCGGGACCATAGACCGGATCAATTTTCTGGATGGGATCAGGATCAGCTTCGCCAATGGCGACATCGCCCATCTCCGACCCTCCGGCAATGCCGATGAGCTGCGAATTTATGCCGTAGCGGACACCCAGGACCGCGCCGACGGGATTACAGCGATGGCAGTGGCTGAGCCTGACGGAATTTTGCGTGTCATGAGCCGCGAAACAGAGGGGCTTTCACTCTGATCTGATCGGCGCGCTGCCATCAGACATAAGTCCGGACGGAGCCCGATCCTTTGGCTAATGCCCGTATTCGCCAATGCTCTGCGGTCCATCGATATCGATGGGTTGCATGGGGTCATTCGGGTTGGCATTGAAGCCAACCCCGTTGCAGCTGCGATCACCGGCACGCCAACCTCGGGCGTATTCATCCTCAGCCAGGTAGCGTTTTTCATCGCGGACGAACTCGCCGGTTTTATTGCTGGCGGTCGAGGTCCCGTTCTCGCAGCCCGCTTTGTAGCCATCGGCATAAGCAGGGCTGGAATTGGCCCGGAGAAATTCCTCGCTGCAACTGGTCAGGAACGGAAGCACGGCGAGAGAGACGATCAGGCGTGTATTCATAGGAGTGACCGGAAATGATGGCGTATTGATTTCAGTTTTCACTCGCCTCACGCAAGGCCTCAAGCACTTCCCAACGCAGGTAGGCTGATTCCAGCTTGAGTTGTTTGTCTGCCAATTCAGACTCACAGCGGCTAATGTCGTCCCTGGACTGCTGATAAAACCCGGGTTGGGCCATCGCCTCGTTGAGATCGCTTAACTCGGTTTCGAGTTGCTCGATGGTTTGGGGCAGATTTTCCAGCTCCTTCTGCTCCTTGAAGCTCATCTTCCGACCTTTGACGGCGTTGGTGGGCTTGGCACTGGGCGGCGCTTCGAGAACTTTGCCCTCGCCCAATTTCGTCAGGCTGCTGACGGCCGGGGGCTGCGGTCGTTGCCGGACCCAATCATCATAGCCGCCGACATATTCGTTCACGGTTCCGTTGCCCTCAAACGCCAGCACGCTGGTGACGAGGTTATTGAGGAAGGCACGGTCATGGCTGACAACCAGCACCGTGCCGCTGTAGTCAATCAGCAACTCCTCCAGCAGGTCGAGCGTGTCGGCATCCAGATCGTTGGTGGGCTCGTCCAGCACCAGCAAATTGGCGGGTTGGGTGAACAAACGGGCCAGCAGCAGGCGGTTGCGCTCCCCGCCGGACAATGACCTGACCGGCTGACGGGCTCGATCCGGGGTAAACAGAAAATCCTGCAGGTAGCCAATCACATGTGTGTTGCGGCCATTCACTGTTACGCGGTCGCTGCCCTGGGCAACGTTATCGATGACCGTGGCGTTTTCATCCAGGGTGGCACGGTACTGGTCGAAATAGGCGATCTGGAGATTGGTGCCCAGCTTGATCTTCCCTGACGTCGGTTCCAGCTGGCCCAGCATGAGTCGAAGCAAGGTTGTCTTGCCGCAGCCATTGGGACCGATGATGCCGACCTTGTCACCTCGCAGTATCGTCGTCGTCAATCCATCAACAATCGGCTGATCGCCATAACTGAAATTGACATGCTCGGTTTCAACCACCAGCTTGCCGGAGCGTTCCCCCTGCTGAACCTGCATGCTGACCTGCCCCGAGCGAACGCGGCGTTCACTGCGGGCCTCGCGCATTTCGACCAGCCGCTTGACCCGCCCCATGTCGCGCGTCCGACGAGCCTTGATGCCCTGACGAATCCAGACCTCTTCCTGAGCCAGCTTCTTGTCGAACTCCGCATGGCTCTTGGCTTCCGCCTCCAGCAGTTCCGACTTGCGACGCAGATAGGTCGGATAGTCACCCGGGAAATCCGTCAGGTGACCTCGATCCAGTTCAATGATGCGCGTCGCCAGCCGCTGCAGGAAAACCCGATCATGGGTGATAAAAACCAGCGTGCCCGGCCAGCCCAGCAGGAATTCTTCCAGCCAGAGGATGGCATCGAGATCCAGATGGTTGGTCGGCTCGTCGAGCAACAGGATATCCGGCTGCGACGCCAGTGCCTTGGCCAGCAGAACCCGACGTTTGAGCCCCCCGGACAACGAAGCAATATCGACGTCGACCGGCAGACTGAGTCGGGTCAGCAGGTTTTCGACCGATTTTTCCATGTCCCAGGCACCGGCTGCCTCGATGATGTGCTGACAGTCCTCCAGCTCCTGAAGCACGGCGGCACTCGACTCCCCCGTCATGTCATGCGTGAGGTGATGGTAGCGGCGCACCGCATCACCGATCTCACCCAGTCCGGTCGCCACGACATCAAAGACGCTGCCAGCAGTCTCCAGGGGCACCTCCTGATCCAGACGGGCCACGCGTAAGCCGTCGGCAAAGGCCATATCACCGTCATCCGCCGGAATCTGGCGATCAATCAGCTTGAGGAGAGTGGACTTGCCGGTGCCATTACGCCCGACGAGAGCGACACGCTCGCCCTTGTCCAGGGAAAAGCTGATGCCGTCCAGCAGCGGGTGGCCATAGCCAAGATGAATATTATTGAGTGAGATGAGCGACATGGGGGTGATGAATGATGGGCATTGCCATGCCCGATTTTACGGCCGAGAGGGCCGAACTCAGTATCTGATTTCCGTAATGGCTTCGAATTTCACAAGGCAATGATGCCCGGGAAATGGACTGAAGCCGATGTACCCGTCATACAGCCTGCTCCAGCACCCCGGTAACCACCCGGACTGTCGTTGGCATCAGCCAGCAATTCAGCGCTGGCTGGCCGGGACATAATTCCGCCCGGTTGGCCCGATATAAATCTGACGGGGACGGGCAATACGGGTGGTGGGGTCCTCGATCATTTCTTTCCAATGGGCAATCCAGCCGGGCAATCGGCCCAGCGCAAAAAGCACCGTGAACATGTTGGTTGGGAAGCCCATCGCCCGGTAGAGAATGCCGGAGTAAAAATCGACATTCGGATACAATTTGCGCTCGATGAAGTAGGGATCGGTCAGCGCGACGTCTTCCAGACCCTTGGCAATATCCAGGATGGGGTCGCTGATTCCCAGCTGGTCCAGAATCTGATCGCAGTATTTTTTCAGAATCACGGCCCTCGGATCATAACTCTTGTAGACGCGATGACCAAAACCCATGAGCTTGAACGGGTCGTTTTTGTCCTTGGCTTTCTCGATGTATTTCTTGTAATCACACCCATCCCGCTCGATGTCTTCGAGCATTTCGATCACGGATTGGTTGGCACCCCCATGCAAAGGACCCCATAGGGCGCAAACGCCGGCAGAAATCGAGGCGAACAGGTTGGCCTTGGACGATCCGACCATGCGAACGGTGGATGTGGAACAGTTCTGCTCATGGTCGGCATGCAGAATGAACAACACATCCAGCGCCTTGCGTATCGTCTCGTTCGGCTCATAAGGGCGCATGGGTGTGGTGAACATCATGTGCAGGAAGTTGGAGACGTAATCCAGCTCTGGCCGGGTATAAACGAAGGCTTCGCCCACAGAACGCTTGTAGGCGAAGGCGGCCAGCACGCGGACCTTGGAAAGCAGCCGGGTGATGGTCTGGCTCATTTCCTTGGGGTTGGGATTGGGTTTGAGGAGTTCCGGGTGGTACACGGACATGGAGCACACCATGGAGGAGAGGATCGCCATCGGATGGGCATGCCCGGGATAGGAATTGAAGAAACTCTTCATGTCTTCATGGATCAGGGAGTGCAATAACACCTTATCCTTGAAGCGGGCAAACTCATCCGGGGTCGGCAATTCGCCGTTGATCAGCAGGTAACTGACCTCCATGAAGGTGGACTTTTCGCACAACTCGGCAATGTCATATCCGCGATAGCGCAAAATGCCCTGGTCACCATCGATGAAGGTAATGGCTGACTTGCAGGCGCCCGTGTTGGCATAGCCCGGGTCCAGCGTCAGGTAACCGGAACTCGCCTGAAGGCGGGTGACATCGAGACCCTTCTCGTTTTCCGTACCAACAACCACCGGCAATTCAATGGGTTGCCCATCAATCATCAGTTTCGCGTAATCAGACATGAGGCTTTACTCTGTGGAATGCGTTGTATGCTTTGGCGCTGAGTGTATCGGCAACCCGTGCCCTGAGGCTACCCGTTGAAATGGAAGTGAAGGATGAGCCCGCTGTTTTCCATGTGGCTGCAAAAGCCCGCAAGTAGTGGCTCAACCGACTGTTTTACCGGCCGTTTAGTCGGGGTGTTGCCTCGAATGGGTCAACAAGAGGGTGCCGATGGTTTTTCAACCCTTTTTCAAGCCACGGGCTTATCTCATGGCGGGCAGATTGAGATGCGAATTGCGTTAGGTGTGGAATATGACGGCGCCGGCTTTGCCGGATGGCAGTGGCAATCCGAACAACGAACTTTACAGTCCGAACTTGAGGCCGCCCTCGGCCAAGTGGCCAATACCCCCGTGCGGGTTACCTGTGCGGGACGCACCGATGCCGGTGTACACGCGACCGCGCAAGTGGTGCACTTCGACACGGACGCCCTCAGGACGCCTTACTCCTGGATCATGGGCAGTAATTCCCTGCTCCCACCCGACCTTCGCGTCACCTGGGCGATGCAGGTTGACCCCGCCTTTCATGCCCGCACCAGCGCGATAGCCCGCCACTATCGCTACGTCATCCTCAACCGTTCCATGACCTCCGCACTGCACCGCCGGCAACTGACCTGGGTTTTCAGCCCACTGAATATCGAACCGATGCAGCAGGCGGCCGCCTGTCTGATCGGTGAACATGACTTTTCTTCGTTTCGGGCCCAGGGCTGCCAATCAAAAAGTCCCAATCGACTCATGCATTTCATTCATGTCAGCCGGGAGGGGGATCGCGTCATCATCGACGTATGCGCCAATGCCTTTCTGCATCACATGGTCAGAAACATTGCCGGGACCCTGATCGACGTTGGCACCGGCAAGCAAAAACCGGAGTGGGTGGCCGAGGTACTGGCAGCGCGGGACCGAGCACGAGGCGGTGTAACGGCTCCCCCTGACGGGTTATACTTCGCCGGCATTTTTTACCCGGAACATTTCGGTCTGCCGCGTTACCCCATCTTCGATCAATTGCCACAAGACACGCGGCGCTTTACGCCCCCAAAAGCGATTGAAAAGTCCATATCCCTTACATCGAACTCGCGTTAAAATCTGCGGCTTCACGCGACCGGAAGAGGCCAGAGCCGCGGCCCTGATGGGTGCAGACGCCATCGGATTGGTGTTTTATGAGTCCAGCCCCAGGCACGTGAAGCTGGATCAAGCCCGAGCCATCGTTGCCGGGCTGCCGCCATTTGTCACCGTGGTCGGATTGTTTGTGAACGCGGAGCCGAGCCAAGTCAGGCAAACCTTGGACGCTGTCAGGTTAGACCTACTGCAGTTTCACGGAGATGAACTTCCGGCCTATTGCCGGCAGTTCGGCAAACCCTGGATCAAGGCACTGCGGGTTCAGCCCGACATGAACCTAGTATCGCTGATGAATGAACATGCCGGTGCTTCAGGCTTTCTGGTGGATGCCTGGCATCCTGCCGCCATGGGTGGAACCGGCCACCGATTTGACTGGAATTTGCTGCCGGCCGAAATCAGCCATTCGTTGATACTGGCGGGCGGCCTGGCCCCGGATAATGTCACCGAAGCCCTGAGCTCGGTGGGCCCCTATGCACTGGATGTGTCCAGCGGTGTCGAGGCTGAAAAAGGAATCAAGGACGCTGCCAAGATGGCAGCCTTCCTCAACGAGGTATACCACTTTGACTACCGTTCAAACCGCAACTGAGCCCTACAATCTGCCCGATGAGCGCGGCCATTTTGGCCCCTATGGCGGCGTGTTTGTGGCCGAGACCCTCATGGAGCCCATTGAGGAACTTCGCCTGGCGTATCAGCGCTACATGCAGGACGAGGAGTTTGTTGCGGAACTGGACCGCGACCTTCAGCACTACGTGGGCCGTCCGTCACCGATCTATCATGCCGAACGGCTAAGCCGACATTTCGGCGGCGCGCAGATTTTCCTCAAGCGCGAAGACCTGAATCACACCGGCGCGCACAAGGTGAACAACACCATCGGCCAGGCCCTGTTGGCCAAGCGCATGGGCAAGACCCGCATCATCGCGGAAACCGGCGCGGGCCAGCATGGTGTGGCTACTGCTACCGTCGCCGCCCGGCTGGGACTTGAATGCGTTGTCTACATGGGCGAGGTAGATGTCGCCCGCCAAGCACCCAATGTGCTGCGCATGCGTCTTCTCGGCGCCACCGTCGTGCCGGTGACGTCCGGCTCCAAGACGCTCAAGGACGCCTTGAATGAGGCCATGCGCGATTGGGTCACCAACGTCGACAACACCTTCTACATCATCGGTACCGTGGCCGGCCCACACCCCTACCCCGCGATGGTGCGCGATTTTCAAGCGGTAATCGGCCGGGAATCCCGCGAGCAAATGATGGCGCAAACGGGTCGCCTGCCAGATGCGCTGGTCGCCTGCGTAGGTGGCGGCTCCAATGCCATCGGACTGTTCTACCCTTTCATCGGTGATACCGCCGTCAAAATGGTGGGTGTCGAAGCGGCTGGCGACGGCATTGAAACGGGCCGCCATTCTGCGCCGCTGAGCGCGGGACGGCCCGGCGTCCTGCACGGTAACCGCACCTACCTGATCGAAGACGACGATGGCGAAATCATCGAAACCCACTCCATCTCCGCCGGTCTCGACTACCCCGGCGTTGGGCCCGAGCATGCTTGGCTCAAGGACAGTGGTCGCGCCCAATATGTTTCGATCACCGATACCGAGGCAATGGAAGGCTTCCATACCCTGACCCGTATGGAAGGCATTATCCCGGCGCTGGAATCCAGCCATGCCGTGGCCTATGCCATGAAGCTTGCCCCGACCCTGAGCAAGGACCAGCAGATACTCATCAACTTGTCCGGTCGAGGCGACAAAGACATCAACACGATTGCCGTAAGGGAGGGCATTTCACTGTGAGCCGACTGACCGCCAAATTCGCTGCACTCAAGAAGGCTCAACGGACAGCCCTCATTCCCTTTATCACGGCGGGAGATCCCGATCCCGAATTTACCGTCCCTGCCCTGCATGCCCTAGTCAAGGCCGGTGCCGATATCATTGAAGTGGGTGTACCTTTTTCCGACCCGATGGCGGACGGGCCTGTCATTCAGCGCGCCAGTGAACGCGCCCTCTCCCACAAAATGAGCCTCCGGCGCACCCTGGATCTGGTCAAGCGTTTCCGGCAGGACGATCAGGACACTCCGGTGGTTATCATGGGTTATCTGAATCCCATCGAAGCCATGGGATACGAGGCATTTGTCGATGAAGCGGCAAAGTCCGGTGTGGACGGCGTCCTGACGGTGGACATGCCTCCCGAGGAGTCCTCGGATCTGCTGAGCCTCTTCGAGAGGGCCGGGATTGATCCTATTTTCCTGCTCGCGCCCAACAGCACCGAACATCGCATCCGCAAAATGGGGGAACTGGGCCGCGGCTATCTTTACTATGTCGCCCTGAAAGGGGTCACAGGCGCCGGCCACCTTGATCTGGCTGATGTGGACCGCAAGGTTCGGCAAATTCGCGAACTGACAGACCTCCCGCTGGCCGTGGGATTTGGCGTAAAGAATGCCGAAACCGCCCGCGCCATTGGCACGCTGGCCGATGGCGTTGTGGTGGGCAGTGCGCTGGTCAGCAAAATTGAAGCGGCTGCCGGCCATTCCGCCCAAGCCCTGACAGAGATAGCGGATCTGATTGCTTCCATGCGCGGCGCCCTGGATGCGCCCGATTCCAACGCCGTCTGACTTTAAAAAAGAGGTCCACCGTGAGCTGGTTTCACAAACTGGTCCCATCAAAGATTCGCACCGAAGCCTCCAGCAAAGGCACGGTTCCCGAGGGTCTATGGAGCAAGTGCCCTAACTGCAACACCATCCTGTATCGTTCGGAAGTCGAGCGTAGCCTGGCGGTCTGCACCAAATGCGGCCACCATATGCGCATGAGCGCCCGTAAGCGCGTGCACTCCTTTCTGGATCCAGGGAATCGCGTTGAACTTGGCGAATCACTGGTTTCGGTCGATGTCCTGAAGTTCAAGGACAGCAAAAAATACAAGGATCGCCTGTCCCAGGCGCAAAAAGCCACGGGCGAGAAGGATGCACTGATCGTGGTGGCTGGGGAATTGGCCGGTCAACCCATCGTTGCGGCCGTGTTTAATTTTGAATTCATGGGCGGATCCATGGGTTCCGTGGTCGGCGAACGGTTTGTCCGCGGCGTTAATCACTGCCTCCGTCAACGGGCGCCACTGGTTGTCTTTTGCGCCAGTGGTGGAGCCCGCATGCAGGAATCACTGCTATCCCTGTTCCAGATGGCCAAAACCAGTGCTGCACTGGCGATGATGGCCAAGGCCGGCATCCCCTTTATCTCCATCATGACAGACCCGACCATGGGTGGCGTCTCCGCCAGTCTGGCCATGCTGGGTGACATCAATATCGGAGAACCCGG
>DIVI01000233.1 GCA_002423305.1 Methylococcus sp. UBA6136
GAACTCTTCAAACTCAAGGACAGCCCCTGATACGTGAAAGCCTCCATCCGCCAGAAACTGGATCATCTCTCGCAACGCTTCGAAGAAATCACCGCACTTCTCGCCGAACCGGACACCCAGAATGACCAGGACCGTTTTCGTGCTCTGAGTCGCGAATACGCCCAACTCAATCCCGTCGTCACGGCTTACCGGGGCTATCTCGAAACACTGGAGGCCGCCGCCTTTGCCGAGAGTCTGGCGGGCGACCCCGATGCCGATGTGCGGGCAATGGCCAAGGATGAACTGGCCGATGCCGAGGCAAAACAGGCAAAACTCGAGGAAGATCTTCAAATCCTGCTGCTGCCGCGCGACCCCAACGACGAGCGCAATATCTTCCTGGAAGTGCGCGCCGGCACGGGCGGCGCCGAGGCCGCGTTGTTCGCCGGCGACCTCTACCGGATGTACGTTCGCCATGCCGAGCAAAAGGGCTGGAAGACCGAAGTCATGAGCGAAAGCGAGGGCGATCTCGGCGGCTACAAGGAAATCATCGTCCGCATCAGTGGCCAGGACGTCTACTCCCAACTCAAGTTCGAAGCCGGCACGCATCGGGTGCAGCGCGTCCCGGAAACCGAGGCGCAGGGCCGCATTCACACCTCCGCCTGCACCGTCGCCGTCCTGCCGGAAGTGGACGAAGTCGAATTTGACATCAACCCCGCCGACCTCCGTATTGACACCTACCGCGCCTCGGGCGCTGGTGGTCAGCATGTTAACAAGACCGAATCTGCGATTCGCATCACCCACGTTCCAACCGGCGTTGTTGTTGAATGCCAGGACGAACGCTCCCAGCACAAGAACCGCGCTCGAGCCATGTCGCTGCTGCAATCGCGCATCCTCTCGGCCGAGCAGGACAAGCAATCCGCCGAAATCGCCGCCTCGCGCAAGTTGCAGGTCGGCAGCGGCGACCGCTCTGAGCGCATCCGCACCTACAATTTCCCCCAGGGCCGACTGACTGACCACCGCATCAACCTGACGCTGTACAAACTGGAAGGTATCATGGAGGGCGACCTTGACCCCGTCATTGAGCCGCTCATCAGCGAGCATCAGGCCGAACTGCTGGCCCAACTCGCCGAGGAATAATCGCCGTGGCCACGGCCGGCGCCGGACCGGAGACGCTCGCCGCCGCGTTGGCTTTCGGCAACCATCGACTACGCGAGACCTCGGACAACACCGCGCTGGATGCCGAGGTGCTGCTGATGTATTTACTGGGTTGCGACCGGGCCCACCTGCGGGCCTGGCCAGAGAAACAGCTCAAACCGGCAGAGACCAGGGAGTATGAAGCCCTCATCGAACGCCGCCGGGAGGGTTGGCCCATCGCCTACCTGACCGGCGAACGGGAATTCTGGTCGCGATGCTTCAGGGTGGCTCCAGGCGTGCTCATCCCGCGCCCCGAAACCGAATTACTGATCGAACTCGCCCTTGCCGCAACGCCTGCCGACCAACCCGCCAACCTGCTCGACTTGGGAACCGGCAGCGGCATCATCGCCATCACCCTCGCCGTCGAAAGGCCCCGGACGCGGGTCACCGCCGTCGATATCAGCGTCGAAGCGCTCGCCATTGCCCGCACCAATGCCGAACAGCATGGCGCACGCAATCTCCGCCTGCTCCAGGGTGACTGGCTGAGACCGCTGCCGCCAAACGAACGCTACGACCTCATTGTCAGCAATCCGCCCTATATCGCCGAAGGTGACCCGCATCTCCAGCAAGGGGACCTCCGCCACGAACCCGGCTTGGCGCTGGCCTCCGGCATGGATGGATTGACGGCGCTACGCCGGATCATCGCCGAAGCCCGTGACTTCCTGAACCCGGGCGGCGCCCTACTGCTGGAACATGGTTACGATCAGGCCGACGCCATCGGCGGTTTGCTGCGCGCTTCCGGCTATGGCGAGATCACCCATCACCGCGACCTGCAGGGACATCGCCGCGCCACCATGGCAAGATACGGCAGCCCCAGCCACCCAACCCCAATCACCGCCATGACCGACACCCTGCAACTGCCCCGCGCCCTGGTCAATCACCTCCTGCACCTGGCCCAAATCGCGCCCGACGGCAGGCTGGCCGGACTTATCGGCGCGAAAGACGGCTACGCTCAGTCGTTCCATGCCACGGATGTGAACGCCAACGCCTCGGCCCGCGAAGCGGCGATGAAGGCCCTGCAAACCCAAGGGGAAACCCTGCTCGCCATACTCAGCTCGCATCCCGACTCGCCCGCCGAACCGTCCGATCAGGAAATCATCGATAACGACAACCCCGACATCCCCCGCTTCATCATCAGCCTCAACACCAAGGGTGTACTGGAACTGCGCGGGTTTCAGCGCATCCAGCCATTAGGGTGGCAGGAAATTGAGCTGGTGCTGCTGGAGGATTAGCTAGAGGCCCCGCGCCATCCTCTCGCCCGCCTTTACGTCGACACGCCAGAACACCGCGGCGCCCTGGACTAGCCGACGCCGTCGATATACAACCAGCAGGCGTCGGGGATGAGCATGACCACCTTGATCTGGCGGATACGGGCGAGGTCCTCGGCCACTGTCGAAACCCGAGGATCAGCGCGGCCGAGCCGTCGGCAAGCCCGAACCACTGGGTATGGCTCACCGTGAGCACACTGAAGGCAAACAGCGGGACTGCACGGTAACCGCCAGCAGCAGCGAATCATAGAGGACCATGCCGGCCAGAAAGGCGACGCTGCCCAGCCCACAGTGCCAACTGATGCCCGCCGGATGGCACCCAGTAAAGCCCAGCGGTCATGGCGACCCCGGTCAGCGGGCAAGTCGCCAGTTGAGGCCTGTGCAGACTGCCCGCGTCGGAACGGGCACAGCACCAGGGCCAGCAAAGGCGACCATCACCGTCGTGGCAAAGGCCGAGTCGGCGACATCGTAAAACGACCAGGCATGGTCACACGCTACTCGGGCAAACGAGACCGGCTAAAAGATGCGGCAACTCAATCGTCATCCGGTTGCGAATCGGACACGCTGTCATTGGACGTGTCCTCGCGGTGAAACCGGTCATCCGTCACCTCAACCAGAAACCGCTGCCCCTTGTAACTCATCACCGATGCCTGCAGCCCATGCAAGGTGCCATTGGTGACCTCAATGCGTGAACTATCGGTCCAGACGATCTTGGTCACCTCATCGTCCTCGATGACCACCGGCAAGCGGTAAGTGCCATTCAATACCCCGCCGCCGGGATTGTAGAGCCCATAGGTCCCGTCAAGCGCCTTGACCCGGGCGGCATAGGTGCCGATATCGGCGGCCACGCCCTGCAACCCCATCATGAGAAAAGTGCCCAACCCCAAACTCAACCGACCGACCCATTGATGTGACATTTGCCCGCTCCCGCTAAAAACACCAAGCCCCTATCATCCCCGGCTCGCCATCAGTCCGCCCGATAAATCCAATCCCGACGCCGCAACCATTTTTCGATTTCCACGGCAATGAATACGACCGAGGAAAGCGCGAGACATAACAGCAGTTCATCAAGACTCAACGCCTCCGTCTTGAAGATCGGCTGCAGTACCGGCAAGTAGAGCACGGCCATCTGCAGCGCGAACGTGAGCATTGTCGCGCCCAGCAGTGGCAAATTGGAAAACGCCCCCTGCACGAAGAACGAATCCCGCTCCGAGCGGATCGCCAGCACATGCCCCATCTGCGACAGGGTAAGCACCGTGAACACCATGCTCTGCCAGTGGGCCGAGCCGGTGTGGTAGGCCCAGCCCTGCGCGAATAGGGACACGCCACCCATCAGCAGACCGATCCAGAGGATGTGCTGCCACATCCCACCGGCGAAGATGCTTTCCTGCGGCGGACGCGGAGAACGATCCATGATGCCGCGCTCCTCCGGCTCCACCGCCAGCGCCAGCCCCGGCAGGCCGTCCGTGACCAGATTGATCCACAGAATATGAATGGGCAATAACGGGATAGGCAACCCTAGGAATGGCGCCAGAAACAGCGTCCAGATCTCCGCCGAGTTGCTGGTCATCGTGTACTTGATGAACTTGCGGATGTTGTCGAAGATGCGCCGGCCCTCGCGCACGGCGGCGACGATGGTGGCGAAATTGTCATCCAGCAGCACCATGTGCGACGCCTCGCGGGCGACGTCGGTACCGATCTTGCCCATGGCGATGCCGATATTGGCCGAGCGCAGCGCCGGCGCGTCGTTGACGCCATCGCCAGTCATGGCCACGAACTCGCCCTTGTCCTGCAGTGCCTTGACGATCTTGATCTTCTGCTCGGGTGCGACCCGGGCGTATAGCCGAACCGACTCCACCTGCTTTTCGAACTCCTCCAGGCTCATGGCCGCGAGCTCGGGGCCGGTCAGCACGGCGCTGTCGGCCTCGGCAATGCCGAGGCGCATGGCGATGGCGCGGGCCGTGGCCGGGTGATCGCCGGTAATCATCACCGGCGTGATGCCGGCACTTTGGCAGAGCGCTACCGCCTCGCGCGCCTCGGGGCGGGGCGGGTCCATCAGCCCCACCAGCCCGAGGAAGCATAGTTCGGTTTCGATGACTTCGGCGCTGAAGTCCGTCGGTCGCTGATCAAAGACGCGAAATGCCAGCGCCAGGACACGCAGCCCGTCGGCGGCCATCTGTTCGGCCACGGCTAGAATCGGCACCGAATCCAGGGCTTGCGCTTGCCCATCGACCCAGTGGCTGACACAGCGGGGCAACAGCGATTCTGGCGCGCCCTTGGTGTAAGCCACGTGCCCGTCCGCTTCGAGATGCAGCGTCGTCATCCGCTTGCGGTCGGAATCGAACGGAATCTCGTCGAGCCGGGGCGACTCCTGACTCAATCTGGCCGGATCCAGACCGGCGCTCATGGCCGCCTCATACAGGGCGATTTCGGTCGGGTCGCCGATCAATTGGCCGGCGGCATCCGGCCGTGCATCGTTGTTCAGCAGCAGCGCCCGCGCCAGGCGCGGCGCAGACTCGGGCCGGAGCACATCCAGGCGCTGGCCCGCCAGCCAGAAGGCCTCGGCCCGCATGCGGTTCTGCGTCAGCGTGCCGGTCTTGTCCGAGCAGATGAAGGTGACCGAGCCCAGGGTTTCGACGGCCGGCAGCCGCCGGATCAGGGCGTTCTTTTTGACCATGCGGCGGGCGCCCAGGGCCAGCGACACGGTCGCCACCGCCGGCAGCGCCTCGGGAATGGCCGCCACCGCCAGACTGATGGCGGTCAGCAGCATCAGCACCGGCTCCTCGCCGCGCAAAAGCCCGACCCCGAAAATGATGGCGCAGACCGCCAGCACCAGCAGCGCCAGCCGTTGCCCGAATTTGGCCAGCCGCTGCTGGAGGGGTGTCTTGGCTTCCTTTTCCTGACGTAGCAACTCGGCGATCTTGCCCAACTCCGTATTCAGGCCCGTCGCGATCACGATGCCGGCACCGCGCCCATAAGTGGCCACGGTACCCTTATAGGCCATGTTGGTGCGGTCCCCCAGCGGCGAATCCAGTTCGCGGAGCAGCACATCCACCTTTTCCACCGGCTGGGATTCCCCGGTCAGGGCCGCCTCCTCGACCTTCAGGCGTGCGACATCGAGCAGCCGCAAGTCAGCCGGGACGACATTGCCCGCCTCCAGCATGACCAGATCGCCCGGGACCAACTCGCTGGCCGGTATCGTGTTCAGCTTGCCCTCCCGCAATACCTGTGCGGACGCGCTGGCCAGTCGCCTGAGCGCCGCGACAGCGCGTTCCGCCCGATATTCCTGCACAAAGCCGATGATCGCGTTCAGTACCACGATGACGACGATGGCAATGGTATCGGTGATATCCCCGAGCAAGCCTGAAATCAGCCCGGCCACCATCAGTACGACGATCATGAAATCGGCGAACTGACCTAAGAACATGCGCAACGGGCCGCGCGTCCGTTGGTCGGGAATGGTATTCGGACCAAAGATCGCACGGCGCTCCAGCACATCCGCCTCGCTCAGGCCCTGCTCGGGATCGACCTTGAGCCAGGTCGAGGTTTGCCAAGGCTCCAGCAGGTGCCAGGGCGGTACGCTGAAACTATTCGATGACGGCTTTTGCGGCAGTGATGAATTCATGCGGTGAGTCAGTGATGTAGGGGCGGAAGCGGCATGGTCTGTTTTGAGTTCGATCAACGAACGGGCCAAGGTTTCTCTTACGCGACCAGATGATCCGGCTCGACGGGTCGTCGAACGGACGATTTCAGAACACCTTACTTCAGGTATTGACGGGCCACAACGAAAGACCGAATCGCCGATGCGACCAGATTCCTATCAGTCAAATCGATCAGCTTAATCGCCGATGCAGCGGGCTCTTGCGTGGAAAGTGAGACTTGAGAAATTCCATCTGGTCACTGAGTACGCGCCGGCCCTGGAGATAGACATATTCGGCGTGGGTGGGCGTAAAGGGAATGGCCAGCAGCTGTATGCCCGCCTGCTCGGGGGTTCGGCCGGCCTTGTGGTTGTTGCAGCGCTTGCAGGCGGTGACGACATTGCCCCAAAGATCGACCCCGCCCTGACTGAGTGGTTTGACATGATCCCGTGAAAGCTCACTATGCCGGAACTGGAATCCACAGTAGAGACAGAGATGATCGTCTCGTCGAAACAAGGCAGGGTTGCTGAGAGGAGGTACATAATGGAAGTCGACACCGCGCCCTTTCTTGTGATGATGGCTAGTGGCGATGATGGAATTGACCTCAATTTGGCTCAGTCGGCCACTTTTCGCACTGATCCCGCCACGCAACGTGTAGAGCGGGGTGCCACAACTATAGGCGACCATGCCAAGGTGGTAGAGTTTCGCGGCCTCCTGGTAGCCCAGCCACTCCAATGGCATGCCAGAGACATCGGTACGCAACACCTGTAGCTGACAAATATCCATAGATTCACCTCCGGTAGTTTTCTTCTGTTTTCAGTGCATGGGGTGGCTAAGCGATTGATTCATGGTTGAGTTATGCACAGTGTATAAAATTTGTCTGTCAAGTAGAAACTTCCCCGACCCATACCGGGGCCACTCACTGATGATTCACCCAACCCATTGTTTCATATAAGCCATTTCGCAGCGTCCAATTCCTGGTCAATCCAATGAATTCCCAGCAATCACGCTTGCGGGCGCCAATCTTGCACGCGGCATCCACAAACTTATCCACAGACTCTGTGGATGAACGGCCCGAGGCCGCATGGTGTCTGGCTCTCGGGCCAATGCCAGTATTTTTTCCCGCCTGACCCTCATGGCCAGTGTGCTGAAGATTGCTATACCTGTCCCGATGCACCGGGTGTTCGATTACCTCCCCCCCGCCGAAGTCGACCTCAAGTCGATCAGACCGGGCTTGCGGGTCGAGGTGCCCTTCGGGCGCAGCCGGAAGACAGGCATCCTGCTGGACATCGTCGATACATCGGACATCGCACCGGAGCGATTGCGCGAAGCCAGCCGCATCATCGATACCGTCCCGCTGCTGACCGAGGCCGATCTTCGCTTGATGCGCTGGGCCAGCCACTACTACCACTACCCGATCGGCGAGGCGATGTCGGCGGCCCTTGCGGCCGTCCTCAGGAAAGGCGAATCCGCCGAACCGGAAATCCGGCGCCGGCTGTTTGCGGCCCAAACGCCAAACGCGGTCGCCGGGCTCAAGCGGGCGCCCCGTCAGTACGAGCTATTCATTCGCCTGCAACAATGCCGGGACGGGCTGGGCAACGAGGCGCTGTCGGGGCTGGCCATCGACTTTTCCGGTCCGGCACGGGCATTGATCCGCAAGGGACTGGCGGAGTGGAAGGAGCTTCCCGCAGACCCACCCGCGCCACCGCCAGCCAGCCAACCGTCACCCCCGCTGCTCACACTGAATAGCGGTCAGGCTCAAGCCGTCGCGGCCGTTACAGCCGCCCTCGGGAGTTATCAGGCGTTCCTGCTGGAAGGCGTTACCGGCAGCGGCAAGACCGAGGTCTATCTGCGCCTGACGCAGGAGGTACTGGCTCGCGGCCAGCAGGTGATGATCCTGCTCCCCGAAATCAACCTGACACCGCAACTCGAAGCCCGCTTTCGCACCCGCTTCGACGCGCCCATCGCCACCTTTCATTCGGCGCTGGC
>DIVI01000008.1:0-9193 GCA_002423305.1 Methylococcus sp. UBA6136
GAGAAGCAGGGATTTCAGCAGGCCCAGTGTATAGAGCAATAGGCAAACCAGATAAAACGGCAATCCCAACCAGAAGAACAAAGGCAGGTCATAGATCGCGTCGGCGGCGAAGAAGACAACCGGCGGTATCGCCGCGAACAGACGCAACAGGAACAGGTCATGTCGCGGGCTGACTTGAAGGATATGTGCGTCAATACCGCGCAGCCAGGGCTCAAGTCTGATCATGACGCTTTCCTCTTTATTTACCGGTGACCCGGTGAAAGATTTTCGCCGGAAAGATCAGCCTTCCCGGTGCACGCAGCGCTCAAAGGCCGGCAAGTGTCGGTCGCGGGAGGCGGATTGCAGATGCAGGAGCACGCGACGGACATCCGGCTCGGATGTTTCCGCCAAAATTCGATCGTACATGGTCATGTTGTCCTGTTCGGCATCAACGGCCTGCTCGCACGCTTCCTTCAGTGTGGCGGGCACTGTGATATGACAGGGCCAGTGGTCGACGGGGACTTCAATTTGGTAAGTCTCGAACAAGTGCACCAGGGCTTCCACATGGCGGCCCTCGGCTTCGTGAATATTGACGAAGGGGCGAACCGGCCCAAACTTTTCGAGGATTTTGGCGTAGGTGGCGCGGGATTTGTATTCGTCCAACAGCGCCAGGGTCAAACGATCCTTGAGTGTCATGCTCATCTTGGTCTCCTGCTGATGTTCATTGGCCAGTCAGGGGTGTGACTGCAAAGGGTGTTTAAGGGAAAACGTGGGGGTCTACTCCCTCGAGTTCGACCTCGGGATGGTGCTTCAGGACGATGGTCTCGATCTCCTCGACCCGCTCGCGGGGAACATCGATGATCAATAGCAGTTCGCCACGATCGATGGCGGACTGATAATCCTCGATTCGCCGGCTATCGGCGCTGATGCCCACCATGCTGGACATGAGCCCGCCCACCCCAGCTCCAGCGAGGGTAATGGCGAGCACCGCACCCCCGCCGAGCACCAATCCCGTTGGGACGGCCACGGCGACCAACCCGCTCAAAAGTCCGGTAACTCCACCCAGTGCAATACCCTGTTCCAAGGCGGGGTAAAAATCGGACGACTCAAGCACGGATGCCTCGGGCAACTCACCCAACGGAGTGCCCGTCTTGGCCACAATCTGTATGTGTCGCTCCTCAACGCGCTCCAGTAATAGCTCATCAACAATGGCGCCGGCGATGACGGTGTTCGGTATCAAAAAATAGATGCGTCTCATGACCTTGCTCCTTACATTTGGGTTAATGTTGTATCGATTAGCGCTCGCTTATAGTCTGAGTGTCGGTGATTGATGTTCATATCGCAAGGGTTGTGGTTAACGGATTCGCTGATAAGAATCAGGCTGATGGCTAATCCATCTTATGGAAATCAAGAGGTTTGTCATGAAAATCATGCTCGGCAAAAGCTGGCTTGTGGTGTTTTCCAGGCTATGTCTCATCGGTGCTCTCGGGCCGGCTATCGCCCTTGAATCCAGCCAACCGTCAGCGACACTCTATTTTTTCTGGCAGACGGGGTGTCCGCATTGCGCCCGTGAAAAAGACTTTCTCCAGCGACTGAAAGCCGAGCAGCCCGCATTGCAGGTTCACGAGTTGGAGATCAGTGAAGTTCCCCGACACTATGAAGTGTTTCGGGCGGTGATAGAGCGGGCCAACATTGAGAAGCCCGGAGTACCCCTCACGGTGATCGGCGAAAACGTCATCGAGGGTTACAACGACGACAATACGACGGGCGCTGACATCCGGATGAGGCTGGCGGAATGTATCGGCGACCCTTGTCGGGACTGGATTGCGCCGATTCTGAGCGGGCACTCACCTTCCGCGGTAGACCCCGCGATCAAGACAGTGACGCAACCCCTCAAGGTTCTGAAACTGCCGGTTTTTGGCGAGATTGATGTCGGTCAGGTTTCGTTGCCGCTCCTCACTCTCATGCTGGGTGCCGTGGATGGATTCAATCCCTGCGCGATGTGGACGCTGGTATTTCTGATCAGCCTGCTGGTAGGACTGCGGGATCGCTTCCGCATGTGGCTGCTGGGCGGGGCCTTTATCGTCGCCTCCGCTACGGTCTACTACCTGTTCATGGCGGCTTGGCTGAACCTGTTGCTGTTCCTCGGCATGGTCTTTTGGATACGGATCGGGATCGGCGTGCTGGCCCTGGTCGGCGGCGGCTATTACCTTCATGAGTACTTCGTGAACCCCGAGGGTATCTGCAAGATCACCGCACCGGATTCGCGTCATCGGGTACTGGATCGTCTGCGAGGTTTAGCGGCGGAGCGCAATTTCCTGGTAGCGCTGACCGGAATCGTCCTGCTGGCGTTTGTTGTCAATGCTGTCGAGCTGGTTTGCTCCGCGGGCTTGCCGGCCATCTTCACCCAGGTGCTGGCGCTCAGTCATCTGCCAACCTGGCAATACCATGCCTATTTGGCGCTCTACATCCTCGTCTTCATGCTGGATGACCTGCTTGTATTCTTCGTGGCCATGAAGACCCTCAAGGTCACAGGGTTGACCGGCGCCTATGTCCGACAGGCGCATTTCATCGGTGGGGCGGTCATGGTCCTGATCGGATTGATGCTCCTGTTCAGGCCGGAATGGTTGAGCTTCGGCTAAAGCCCAACAGGGCCTAGTAGTGCGTTTCAGCAAAACCATTACCGTTCGCGGTGAGCCCTTCGGCTGCGTTCAGGAGAGCCTTGTCGAACCGCTACTGCCTGCCAATATTGGCCTTCGACAGGCTCAGGCCGAACGGATTATTTGTAATCGTTTTAATGGGACGATCTACTAGGCCTTTGCCGCCGTTAAAAGCCGGATGCAGCGTTGGCTGCTATCGGTGCCCGCCACACTCGATGAGATCTTGCTATTGCGCTCTGCTGATCGGGCTGGGGTTCTGCTTAACCCAGTCTCTCATTCCGAATAAAAACAGGTGACGGTCTACTTCGATGAATAAAACGGAGAAAGCATGCCGATATTGGCATCCGCCGTGATGTCACCATCAAAGAGCTTGACTGATAGATTTCCATTGACCTGCTTAACAAATGGAATCAGCAATCCATCGATATAGGTCTGGGCATTATCAATTGAGTCGAACTCATAGAATCCGCCGACCGTTTGGTTATTAATGCCGCTTAGCCAGGTCTTTGACTTGAGCCCAGCATATTTCTTCATCTCAACATTAATGGGCTGCCAATCGATCTGGTCAAAAGGGATAGCGACCTGAAATTCCGCATATAAAAAAACTTTCACAGTATCTCCTGAATGCAATGGTGGGGTTGAACAAGTGGTTCGATCAAAATGGCTCTTTAAAAGGCCTGAGATCAAGTTCGTGGGTCCAGGCGCTTGGATGTTGCTGATGCATGGCCCAGTAGGTCTGGGCTATGGCATCCAGTTGCAACAGTCCGTCAGCACCCTTGATTGCGACAAGTCCTGGGAACTGGCTATGCGCACGTTCACCATCAATCACACCGTCAATGACGGTATGGATGACATGAATGCCTTGCGGCCCAAATTCCCGAGCCATTCCCTGAGCCAGTGCCCTGACCCCCGCCTTGGCGGCTGCAAATGCGGTAAACGGGGGTCTGGCTCTGAGTGAGGCCGTTGCTCCTGTGAAAAACACGGTGCCTTGTCGCTGCGGAAGCATCATTTTGATGGCCTCTCGGCCAAACAAAAATGCACCCAGCGTGTTTTGCTCCCAGAGGGTCTTGAACAGGGTGAGATCCGTTTCCAAAAGTGGGGCAGAGGCATTGGTATCCACGTTATAAACGGCGATGGACAATGACCTATTTTTCTCAGTCGCTGTCTCGAATAAGTGTTCTATATCGCTCTCGCTGGTTGCATCAGCCACTACGGGCAGAACAGCACCCCCCTTGCGGGAGATGCTGTCGGCAACCCGATCAAGTTTTTCGGCACTCCGTCCAGCAATGACCACGGTAAGCCCTTGCGCCGCAAAGTGCGTAGCCAAGGCTGCGCCTAATCCTTCCAGTGGACCAACGCCCAATATGAGGGCGCTCATGTCATTCGTCATGGGTGCACCTTCGTCTTTGTTGGCAATTAAACCGCGCGAGCGAAAACCAGGGAGAAATTATTGGCTGGCATATCGATGATCTCCTGAAGCGCCATCCCATGTTGACTCGCGGCCTGCTTGAGGTCGGCCACATCCTTCAAACCCCACTCCGGTACCTGGTGGGATGACAGTGTTTTGTGGAATTCTTCATTGGATTCAGTAGTGAATCCTCCCTCGACCCTGAATGGGCCGTAAATCAGCAAGATGCCGTTTTCGCTGAGTAGATGCGAGGCGCATTCCATCATTCCATCGGCAATGGAGATCGGCGCGACCTGAAAGATATTGATACAGAAGATAGCGTCGAAACTGCCTTTTTCGCCAGGATTGAACCAGGTATCCGGGTCCGTTAAATCCAGGTGAACTGGATCGGCAATGTTGTCGTGACCATGATCAGCCGTGAGCTGCTTGATGTTGTCAAAAACCTCTTGATCCTTGTCGCTAGGATGGAAGTGAAGGTGATCGAAATGGGGTGCGAAAAAGTTGATGTGCATTCCGCTACCGCTGGCCATCTCCAGAATTCTGCCGCTGTCTTTGGGGAGCTTTTCCTTCAGTACGCCCAGGATGGGGTCACGGTTGCGGTTGCCGGCCCAAGCCACATATTCACTCAGCGGGTGCGGATTCAAGGGTGGTTTAGTATCGCTCATGATGGTCTCCTCCAGATTTATTAATTGTTGATCTATCGCCCCAGCATTCTGATGTATCAGACAAGATCGGCGACCCACTGGTGAGGCAAGTTATGAGCCAATTCTTTGAAACCTGATCAGTCAAAAAATCAGGGGGTTAGAGACATAAAGGTGAATCATTAGAGAAGTATGGCTTCACTTTGTGAACCAGGGCTTCTCTAGGATCCGGTCTTACGTAAGTAAGTGGGCAAGAATGGCCGAACGTTGCCGGTTCGGGTGAGCGCGCCTGGGTGTTTTGACTTTTCTGGCTTGAACGTTTGGGCAAGTGCGTCAACATGTCGCATTGTGTTTCGACTAAGCTGGCCTAAATTCCAATATGAGGGTTATCTAATATTGGAGAAAGATCATGAAGACGAAATTTTTTACCGGCCTGCTGATTGTTTTGTTGAGTTTGGGCCTGTCCGTGGATGCGTGGTCTGCGGGTCGGAGAGGGGGCGGGCCAACCAGCGTGGTTCAGCCGCTGACTCAGGGCGAGATTGATACGCTCAAGTACATGCGGGAAGAGGAGAAGATGGCCCGTGATCTCTACCTGAGCTTCGATCAGTTTTATGCCGCCTCGGGTGTCCGTGTGTTTGGCAACATCGCCCGCTCGGAGCAGAAGCATATGGATGCGATCAAGAAGTTGCTGACCACCTATGGAATAGAGGACCCGGTCACGGATGACACCGTCGGTGTTTTCGCGAACGAAGAGCTAAAGAGTCTCTACCAGACGCTGCTGCTGAGAGGCGAGGCGAATCTGATGGAAGCCTTCAAGGTGGGGGTGTTGGTCGAGGAGACAGATCTGGTCGATCTGGCCAAGGCCATCGCGGAGACGGATAAAACCAACATTGAACGGGTTTATCAAAATCTGCTGAAGGGCTCTGAAAATCACCTCAAAGCCTTCAATCGCCAGCTGCAGTGATGCTCGAATGATGTATCGCCCCTCGGCAATGTCGAGGGGCGATTTTTTGCGGTGGTTACAGGGCATCATCAATGACTTTTTCACCCACTGGGGGACATGGAAATCGCTGAAATGGGTCAGGGGTCCATCTTGAGAACGGCTGTGACCCTCAGACCCCCAAGATCCACGGAGCGACTCAGTGTGAGCGCCCCGTGGTACTGGTCAACCAGGTCGCGAACGATGGACAACCCCAGACCGTGCCCCTCCCTGGTTTCATCCAGACGCACCCCGCGCTGGGTCAATCGCTGCATCTGTTCTTCCGTACACCCAATGCCGTCATCTTCGACGGTCACATAAAGATCGCCATCCTTTTGCTGCACATGGACGGCAATCTGTTCCTCAGCCCATTTGGCGGCGTTATCCAACAGATTACCCATCAGTTCCATGAAATCCTGCAGGTCAAAAGCGACCGGTTCATTGCTGGCCTGCACCGTAAAGTCCAGCGGTTTTTCGGCATGGATCGTCCGCACCATCTTCACCAATCCGGACAGAGCCTGAAAGGGGTTTAGCGTCTGTGTCACATGCCCCGACCCGGCCAGACGGGCTCTACGCAACTCCGACTCGATGAGCTGCCGGATGGACTCGGCATAACGGGTAATGTCCTGACTGAGTTCCGGGTTTTCTGCCAGGGCAGGCGCCTGGGCCAGGCGGAACAACATGGCGAGTGGGGTCTTGATGCCGTGAGCCAGGTTGCCTATGGCATTGCGAGAGCGTTCAAGGCGCCGTTGTACCAGGGCTATCAGCCGCTTCACCTCGTCCGGTTTGGGGAGATCAGTCACTGTAGCGACAGCCCTGCCCCCACGACCCAGCATGAACATCTCATGACTCAGCTGAGTAAAGGGTTTGAGTGCCCGGCTTACAAACATCCACTGAATAATCAGCGCCAGACCGATGGTGACCCCGTTGAGCAGCAGAAACAAATTCCCGACCTCTGTGACATCGTGATCCAGATCGGAGAGATCTTCGCCGACCGAGATGCTGACCGGATGCCCTTGTACGGTGATGCCCTTTCCCAAGACCAGCAAAGGCTGTTGATGTGGGCCCATGGTGTGGCCTTGTTGCTCTTGGCCTGGCAACATGCTGGTCATGTGCACGGATTCCTCACCGATGGACGGTGAAAACCTCCGTTCTCCCTTTGACTCCACAACGAAATAATGGCCGGAAAACTGCTGCCGATAAACCGGCAGCTGCTTCGCGATATCAATCGCCAGCTTGCCATCGGCATCGAAGCTGATCGCGTTTTGCAGCGCCTCGATGTCATGGTTGAGCCGCGTCATCATCTGCTCTTCCGCAATCAGCGGCGTCAGGTAGTTGCGCAGCCCCCATTGGATGCCAAATCCCAGGATCAGGATGAGTCCCAACCCGATATTGAGCCGGGTGCGCAGTTCCCTCATGGCGAGACTGCCAGCAGATAGCCTTGCCCACGCCGGGTCACGATCCTCTCCTGCCCCAACTTTCGTCGCAGCTTGTTGATGTATACCTCAATCAGATTGGTATCCACGTCATGCTCGGCATCGTAAACGTGCTCTGCCAAATGATTTTTGCTGAGCAACTGACCGGGATGCAGCATGAAGGTACGCAGCATCCGAAATTCGGTGGCTGACAGGGAGATGAATGTGTCGGTGCCGAGGGTGACGGTCTGCGTCGATTCATCCAGCACCAAATCGCCCACCCTCAGCCGACCGGGCGCATGCCCATGCGATCGTTTCAATATGGCCCGGATTCGGGCCAACAACTCCTCCGAGTGAAAGGGTTTGCCAAGATAGTCATCGGCCCCAGCTTCGAGACCTTCGACCCGTTCATGCCAGGTATCGCGGGCGGTCAGAATCAGCACAGGTACCTTGTTGCTATTGGCTCGCCATGACTTCAGTACGGCCAATCCCGGCATGGTCGGTAATCCCAGATCCAGAACAATCAGATCATAGGGCTCGATGCTGCCTTGAAACTCGGCTTCCCCACCGTCCTGCACCCAGTCGACCACATAGCCTTCCTCTTTCAGCTCCGTCTGCAAGGAGAGGCCCAGGTCAGGGTCATCTTCCACCAGTAATAACCGCATGGCGCCTCGTTTAGGTTGGATTAAGGTTGCTGGCGTAAATTGGCCACCGTGGCCCCAGGGATTCCCTGATGAGGCCAAGGTCCTTTTTCAAAATAGGAGATGTTATCAATGAAATCAAACGTAACTTTTTCAACCCTACTGGTTGCTTTGTTGTCTACCTCGCTGATGAGCACCCCCAGCTTCGCTGATCGGGATGGCGATCGGGATAGTGATCGTGACGGCTACAGCGATAGCCGTGATGATCGTGATGGTGACCGCAGCTATGGTAGGTCTACGAAGACCAAACTGAAGGCCCGTCTCTTCTCGACCGTACAAGCCGGTGCCCGTGGTGAGGTGGAACTGGAAAGCAAATCCACCAAGCAGGAGTTTGATGCGGAGGTGAAACTGCCTCTGCCCAGCCTCTCGCTGAACATTCCGGATGTTGCCGCGGCGAGCGCAGCAAGCGTCACGCTCAGCCTCGCTAATGCCGGTGGCGTCTATGCCACTTGTGATCTTGACTACAAGGTTGAGCGTTACAGCTCTACCCGCAAGGCAGAGTTCAAGGTTGATCTGGCCAGCTACCGCGGTGCCGCTCCGGTCAGCCGCTATGGCAACTGCGTAGACACCAATGGTGCGCTGGTCATTCCGGCCGTTCAGGCGGGTGACACTGTCGCGATCGAAGTCGATACCTTCTCAGGTCCTTTCCTGACTGGCACTTTCGCCTTGGGTCGTTGATTCCATGGAGGGATCGGTCTTGGAATCTCTCATTCTGAGATCATGACAGCCCAGCCTCTCGGCCTCCGGTCGAGAGGCTTTTTTATATCTAAGCCATTGAGGAGGGAAATTGCCATGCCTTCATTCATGCTCACAAAAGTCCGGCTCACCATCATGCTGGCCCCGTTGATCATGACGATCGTTGGCTCGACATGGTCGGGGCACGCTTCCGCCATGTCCGGGTTTGCAGAAAACGTGCAGAATCAATGTCGGTTGGCAGGTCGATCGGTGCCGAATCTGGGCTCCCCACCCTGCAAGACCTGTCATGTCGGTACTGCTGGACAGGAGTCAAAAAACAATCTCAATGCCAAGGGCATCGACTATCGGTCCGGGCGAGTATTGGCTGCCTTCTGTCCGGACAAGCCATTGCCCCCATCCGATAATCATCCCCCTCAGCTCACCCCAATCGCGACGCCCATCCAGGGAACGGCAGGCGTAACCATGTCATGGGGGATTTCCGCCACTGATGCGGATGGTGACCGTTTGATCATCAAGGCAAAGGGTCTGCCGAAAGGCGCAAGACTGCGTCGAGACGGCCAAAGCGGCGGTGAATGGCGGGCCACACTGACCTGGACGCCTTCCCAAAAACAGAACAATCGCAGCTATGCGGTGGTGATTCGGGTTAAGGAGAAAGGCCGTAAGCCTGCCCTCATGACAGAACAGGTGGTTCAGTTGACTGTTGGCAACGGTGTT
>DIVI01000008.1:9220-10112 GCA_002423305.1 Methylococcus sp. UBA6136
CCAGCCCTCACCGCTATGTCCTGGATGACGTGGGTCTGATTGAAATCCGGGCCGGAACCAAGGTTGGTTGCTGGACCTGCCATAACGGTCCCTCCGGGGAAGATGATGATCGGGATGATCGCGATNNAATCGGCAACAGCTCACCCGAGACTGGCCGTTGCCTCATGACTTATGACTTAACTTTGGAGGACTCAACTTGAGCACACGTACCCTATTATTTCTGCTGTCAGGGCTCCTGCCTGCCCTGGGCTTTCAGGCACAAGCCGCTTCACTCTCTCCATCGTCCCTGACGATGAGTCCCGGCCAAGTGGCGACGGTCACCGTCACCAGCATCAGGGGGAGTCTGTCCATGACCAACTCAAACTCCAGTGTTGCTTCGGCAGCACTGGCCTCACCCAAAATCACGGTCAGCGCCATCAAGGCAGGCAGCACCACTGTCACCGTCAGTGACAGAAGAGGCAGAAAGTCTCTGCGAGTGACGGTCACCGCTCCGCCGATGACCATTTCACCGGACTCCTTGAGTCTCAGCGTGGGGCAGTCAGGCACGGTGACCGTGTCCAATCCGAATGGCTCTGTCAGGGCGACCAGCTCCAACTCCAGCATCGCAACAGCCATCCTGAGCAATAACGTCGTTACCGTGCAAGGCAACATGGCGGGGAGCGCGACCATCTCCATCAGGGATTCAAAAACGACCCGAAAGGTCGCTGTCAATGTTTCATCAAATGGTGGCGGTGGCGGCGGAGTGACCAATAGCGAGGGCCGTTTGCTGGCCTCTCAATGCTTCCAGTGTCACAACGCCAAAGGTGGCTCGACCGGGTTTGATCGCATCACCGGTGAAAGTGTCAACGAGATCGTGGGCGAAATGAAGGAAATGCAGGCCAAGGCGGCAAGC
>DIVI01000008.1:10262-10847 GCA_002423305.1 Methylococcus sp. UBA6136
TTTTCCGGCGCCACCGCCGCCAAGTACCTGGTCGAGTGGGCCAGTGCAGAGGGTATGTCACTCAACGTGACACTGATCGACCGGAATGCCACTTATGCTTCCCCCATCCTCAGTAATCTGGTTTTGGTCGGAAAACTGCCTGAATCCAGCCTGAATTTCACCTATGCCTCGTTAGCTGGGGTGAATTTCGTCCAGGCGGAAGTGAGTGATATCGACACCGTGCAGAAGCAGGTGATTGCGGGTGGCAACACCTATGCCTATGACCGCTTGATCGTGGCGCCCGGCATCGATTTTCTCGACACCAACGGACTGGGTGCAACCATCGTCGGATTGCGGGAAGCGATCGACACCCGGACGATCATCCCGGCCTGGAAAGGCGGCGCTGATGTCACGGCCCTCAAGCAGCAACTGGCTGGCGTTCCGGCCGGAAACGGGACTTTCATTCTGTCGATACCGAAAGCCCCCTACCGTTGCCCGCCGGGACCTTACGAGCGGGCTTGTGTGGTGGCGGATTGGCTCAACCAAAACCGACCGGGCGCCAAAGTGATTGTGCTTGATGCAAATCCGGACTACACGGCGGAGAAA
>DIVI01000230.1 GCA_002423305.1 Methylococcus sp. UBA6136
TCGATGAGTCGGGGCTGATTCGCTTGTGATGGCACGCTTCCGCTATAACCAACGGTCATCTGGCAACCGCGATGGATTTTGATGTGACGATCGAAATGGCAAGTTGCAAGAAATCGTTCTGAACCGCCAGGATGAGAGCACGGAGCAGTGGGTGGGGCGGCTCTCAGGCCATTCCCAGGGAAAAACAGGAAATGCTTCCATCTGCGGTCCCTGCCGCCAAGACCGGGGTCACCGGATTCCACTGAAGAACGCTGACGGGTTCATCCAGTATCGACAGGTGGGTGATTTTGCCTGCTGGCAGAGACCAGCAGATGATCAGACCATCCTCCCCGCCAGTGGCAAGAATCGGTTGCCGCGGCATGAATGAAAGGTCGTTGATCCGGTCTACGTGGCGATTCAGTCGGTGCGGCTCGGTTCCGGTCGGACCGACCCCGGCAAAATCCCAGACGATCGCTTCGGTGCCTGCGCTACTGGCCAAGTATCGGGAGCGAGAATCCCAGGCCAACCCACTGATCTTACCCTGATAGCCTGTCATCCCCACCTTTTCTCCGGACTTGACATTCCAAACCAGCATGCTGGACTCCTGGGTGCCAGACGCGCACTGACGGTTGTCTGGCGAGAGGGCCATGTTCAGAAATGACCCTTTCCAAGGGTATGTTGCCTCGGGCCTCTCCAGCCCTGTTCGCCACAAAATCAGGCCACCAAAGGACGCGGCCATAAGCCGGCGGGCGTCTCTGAACCAACCCATGCCCGTGATAGTGCTGGCATGGTTCGAAAATTGGTGCTGAAGTTCGCCACTCAGATTCCATATCCGAAGGTTTCTTCCAGCCGCCGTGGCCAGGCGGCGACTGCGAGGGCACCAGGCAAGATGCTCTACCCAGTAGGATCCACCTTCCAGTATTTCGGCGGGTCCATCGCGGCGCATATGCCAAAGGCAGGCGATCCCATCCTCTCCGCCCGTGGCAAGATAATGGCCATCTGGTGACCAGGTCATGCTCAAAATGCCGCCTTTATGGGCCTGAACAACCTTCAATTCAGACCCGGTCGTGGTCTCCACCAAACGAAGGGTACCGTCCGCCAAACCCACGGCCAGCCTTTGACCATCCGGGGACCAGCACAGCTTGCGCACATATTCAGTACTCCTGATCTGCCAGGTTGGCACGATCATCATTATTTCCGGCGAAGATTTCACAGGAGACATGCGCGGAAGCCAGCCGTCAAGGTCTGACGATCAAGATTGCGTCCAATGAAGATCAACTGATTGGTGCGGTCTTCACTGCCCCAGGCACGGTCACTGTCCATGTTCATGAGCATGTGAACGGCATGAAACACCAGACGCTCTTCTTGACCGGCGATTTGGATGATTCCCTTGGACCGATAGAGATCAGTGCCTCGCTCCCTTAACAGATCGCTGATCCATTCACGAAATCGGTCTTCATCAACGACGCCTTCCTCTTCAATACCTACCGAGCTTATTTCGTCTTCGTGGGTATGGTTGGCCAAAAAGTCGCGTGCCTTGAGGGGCGACAGGGGTATCTGGTCCTGAATTATCGTTAACCCGAATTCATCAGGATGATGCTGGGTGAACAGGGCATAAAGTCCTCCCGCGGGTATGCGCAGGCTCAATTCAATGGGGTTTGAGGCCGGAATTTTTAGCAAGGTGTCGGGTTGGTAAGCGTTATCCGCAACCCCTATCCTCAGGGAGGGTTGGCTGAACTGCTGAACGGCCGCTTCAATGACCGATTCCGGGGTATCGTTATGCGGTTGTTGCCATCCGATCTCGATATCAGGGTCAGGCCCCGGTAGCAGATTCAACCGATAGTCTCTACCGATCTCCAGCGCGTAGACGCCCATCCACTCGAAGGGGTATTCGGGGCTGAGGAAGTCCGGCCTGATGGTCAAGGCGCGATCCAAATCGAAGCCGCCGATGTTCAAGACATGGTCGAGATCGATCTGCGCGTGGGCTGTGCGATGGATTCTGGCCATCCTGTTCATGGCTGCCAACCGATTCTCCAGTGCATCCAACACAGATGCTTCGACCAGATCCACCTTGTTCAGCAATACCACATCGGCAAAGGCGATTTGCTCCTGCACCTCTCGGCTCTGGTCCAGATGAAGACCCACATGATGGGCATCCACAATGGTGATGACCGCATCCAGTCGTACCCGCTCGGCGAGAAAATCATCCACGAAGAACGTTTGAGCCACCGGACCCGGATCAGCAAGACCTGTCGTCTCGACAAGAATGGCATCGAAGCGGTCCCGTCTTTTCATCAGGTTTCCGAGAATGCGGATCAGATCGCCTCGAACCGTGCAGCAAATGCAGCCGTTGTTCATCTCGAATATTTCTTCGTCCGCATTGATGACAAGCGCCTGATCTATGCCAATCTCGCCGAACTCATTTTCGATGACGGCTATTCGCTTGCCATGCTCCTCGCTGAGTATGCGGTTAAGGAGAGTGGTTTTGCCCGCGCCCAAAAAGCCAGTCAGCACGGTTACCGGTATGCGGTCGTCTTGTTGTTCCTTCATGAGCGTGCCTCCTCTTTGGCTGACGCCTGTCGCTCTAGGCGGGCATAGGCCGAGTGATTATGAATGGACTCAAAGTTTTCCGACTCCACCACATAGGCGGTGATTCGAGGGTCGGCGTTGAGTCGTCCCGCAACATCTCGCACCATGTCCTCGACGAATTTCGGATTATCGTAAGCCTGCTCGGTCACGAACTTTTCGTCGGGACGCTTGAGCAATCCGTAGATTGGGGCAGATGCTTCGGCCTCGACCCATTCGATCAATTCCTCGATCCAGACAAATTCATGAGTGGATACGGTGACCGTGACATGTGAACGCTGATTGTGCGCCCCTCGTGCCGAGATCGCTTTGGAGCAGGGGCAGAGGCTGGTGACGGGGACCAAGACGCGGACCCGAGTGTTCGTGAGTCCTTCGCGAATTTCACCCAAAAAACTGACCTGGTAATCCACCAGGCTCCTGACGCCGGTCACCGGGGCAGATTTTTCAACAAAATAGGGGAAACGCATGGTGATATGCCCTGTGTTTGCCTCCAGCCGAGCGACCATGTCAGCCAACATATCCTGGAAGGAGCGGACGCTGATCTCATGCTCGTGTCGGTTGAGAATTTCCACGAAACGCGACATGTGAGTCCCTTTGAAGTTTTGCGGCAGATCCACCGTCATCTCGAAGTGAGCGATGGTGTGCTGCTCGCCCTGTGCCCGATCCCGAATGCGAACCGGATGCAGGATATCCTTGATGCCGACCCGGTCGATCGGCTGCCGACGTGTATCGAGACGCCCCTGGACATCCTCCACCGGGAGCATGTCAATGGGCGCTTGATGAGGGATCAAATGGTCATCCATAGAACTATCTTCACAAGAAATTCAGTGTGTATGGGGGCTGGGGCCACCATAAATAGCGGGCCAGCGGTTGATGAGCGCGTCGGCCAATGTCTGGGCCGAACCTTCGGTAATGAACACAAGGCGACTCAATCGGTCCTCCATGACCCTTTCTTGCAGAGGGACTGGAGCAAACAGGTGACCGGCCACGGCATGAATGGCCACGGGGTCGAACTGGTCAGTCAGATGAACCATGCCCTTGATGCGTACGACTTCATCATGGGATTCCAGGACTTGCCTCAGGATCTGCTGCAAGCTTCGCCATGCGACCGGCTCGGGTAGGTGAATGGCGAGGCTGTGAAAAGGGTGATCAGTCAGTTGGTGAGCTGCCGGCAGAGGGCGAGGGCCATGGGGAAATGGTCGGGATAATGCGGCAAGCGCTGATTCTCCATCCCCTGAGTGGAAGATGGGTGTTGCAGGTGCCAACTGTTCCAGTCGAGCCCGCAGGCAGTCGATCTGTCTGGGTGTCGCCAGGTCAGTCTGCGAGATCCATAGTCGATCCGCCCATGTGATTTGAGCCTGGGCCTCCACATAGCGATCGAGGATGGTTTCCCCTGTAGGGGCCGCAATCAGGGCGATGATGGCGTCCAGTTGATAATGCCTTGAAAGCCAGCGGTCGCGAAGCAGGGTGTCCAGAATCGGTTCCGGGCTGGCGACACCGCTGGTCTCAAGGATGATTCGGTCAAATTGCGGGGCACCGGGGCGACGCCAGGCCATTCTGATATTCCTGAGTGCCGGGGCCAGTGCGCCGCGCACCTGGCAGCATAGACAGCCGCCCGACAAAGTCATCAGCGGAATATCCTGATCTGAGACCAGCTTGTGATCGATAGGTACGGAACCAAATTCGTTGATCAAAACCGCAGAGCGTGGTCCAGTTCTTAATAGCCGATTAAGCAGAGTGGTCTTGCCACTCCCCAGGAAACCGGTCAATACAATGACGGGTAGTTGATCGGGTTGGGTCAGGCTGCCTGAGGTTGGAATGATGTCATCAGTCATGCCCGGACCTCTGCAGGGCTGAAGAAATTACCTGCACCCGGTCGCCGCGAACGGCGTTATAGAAGCAACTGGCTCGACCGGTGTGGTAGGCAGGCCCGGTCTGTTCGACCAGTAATAACGGGGCGTCACCATCGCAGCCGAGGCGCATTTCCCTGAGGTGTTGAGCATGGCCGGATGTTTCCCCTTTGCGCCACAGGCGTGCCCTGGAGTGTGACCAGTAGCATACATGCCTGGTCGCCAGGGTTTCACGCAATGCTGCCCGGTTCATCCATGCCAGCATCAGCACTTCACCGCTAGCGTATTGCTGTCCCAGGGCGGGTAAGAGTCCATCCCTGCCGAAAGGCAGGCCGTCGAAGACCCTCTCCCACGGGAGACGGGCACCAACGGGTAATAATTCTGCTGGGTCAATCATCCAGGGCTTCAGTTGGGGCAGGGCTTGGATCACCTTTCGCCTGAAGAAGCCAATGCATGACGTTCTGCCAGTGCTGGTCACCATACAGTCTGCGAAATCGGATTGTTTCCTCTGATTCGCTCTGTCTCAGTTCGATCAGGCGTTTTGTAATGTAATCCGGCGTGAGGGGTATGCCGCAGTGCACGGTGATGCACTCGTGCCACTCTGCGTAATTAGTGGGAATCGATTTGTCGGTATCCATGGTTCAGGTCCTGTAAGCATTTTTGCGGAGTTCGCGCGCTTGCTGGGCTTCTATCGTCAATCGCGCCATGGGTCGCGCCAAAAGGCGTGCCAGACCTATCGGTTCCCCAGTGTCCTCACAAAAGCCATAACCGCCCGTTTCAATACGAAGAAGAGCGGCTTCGATACGAGTCAATAACTTGCTTTCCCTATGGCGCAATCTGAGTAACCGGGCCTGTTCTTCCTCGAGACTGGCTCGATCAGCGGGGTCGGCCACATGACTTGCTGCTTCCAGTCCTGACACCAGAGAGTCCATATTCCGCAGGCAGGCTTCACGCATGTCCCGCAGACGGGCTTGAAAATAGGCTAATTGCACTGGGTTCATGTATTCATCATGGGGCATGGCCAACAATGCGATTTCGGTCGGCGATGATGCGACCATGGCGGTGTCGCTTGAGACGGAAACCTGCATACTCAAGCGCTTAGCAGCGAATGAGTGACAAAACGTCCATCACCGCTCGCGGTGTCAAGGGCAACATCGTTGACCTCAAAATGGTCGAGGGACAGGCTGTAGAAGCGGTCGAAGTAGGTTTGAATCTCACGCTCGATACGATGATCAAATTCCGGTTGGATGATCTGGGCGGTTCCGCGCCGGCGATGAATGATCTGGCCCTCCTTCACCACTAGTTCGCCGTGCTTGAACAGCAAGTCGGCGAAGGCGAACATATCCGCCTTGTTATGCTGTTCGGTGTAAACGGCAATGTCGGCCACCGCACCGGGGCGAAGATGACCGCGATCTGTCAGGCCCAGCAACCGTGCGGCCGCGCTTCGCGTCATGACCGCAATCTCATGCAGCGAAAACTCCCTTTTCAAGTCCTTGAGGAGAGTCAGTGGGATCACCTCCGGATGCAGTTTTTCCAGGTACTCCAATCGGTATTCGTAATCCATGAGCAGCCTGAATAACTCAGGATAGCGGGTGAAGGGGGCACCGTTGGGATGATCGGTTGTAAAAAAAACGCGCGCCGGGTCGTCCGCAAGCAGGAAGATTTCCAGGCCGATAGCCCATTGCAGGCTATTGACGAAGCTGCGCTCCCGATAGCGGTAGGGCACTACACCGCCGCCACCTTCGCACTCGGCGTCCCAGGCCACCCACTTGTTGGGACTGGCGTCCCCGCGTCGGCTGAATTGGGCAATGACATCACCGGAAATGGTGACGGTTTGCCCAAAGAGTACCTGGCCAACATCCATGGTGATGTTGGGATGGCGGTGGAACGCCTCCAGCAAACGGGCAGCGGCAGACGAAAACCCGCGTGGACCCTCGGCGCCATAGCCATAGAACTGGATGTGAGCGAGGTGCATCGGTAAACCTTGAGCGGCTTCCATGGTGGCGAGAGCCGTCTCGACATTGCCGGGTGTCCCCAGATTGTTGCAGTGAACATGCACCGGGTGAGGGACGCCCAGTTCAACGACGGCTCTTTGGAGAACCTCCAGAATGCGCCGTGAAGTTACTCCATAGTAGGGCACTTCATCATCAAGCCCTAAGCTTCGGACATTCCACTTGAACGCATTGGCACCGCCCGCATTGATGACTTTAAGACCCAGGCAACGCGTAGCGTGTAGGGTCCAGGCTACATAGTCATTGATCTGTGCCTGACTGGCGCCTCCTCGGAGCAGTCGCAACAGAAAGTCATCGCTACCCAGGATGGCCAGTCCCGCCGTATCGATGATGGGAATATCCGCCATCTGCAAGTGAGCATCGAGGGCGTTGGCGGGCAAGACGGCCGGTTCCACCACGGTGGTATAGCCCATGCGGGCATATCGGTAACCGGTTTCGATCGTGGACCAACGGGCAGTCTCATGGCCATGCCCCAATCGCGCTGCCATTAAGTTCCGGTGCTGCTCGGGCAAAAGCAATCGCGCGGTATTGGCGTTGCCCCCGGCGATATGGCTGTGGATGTCAATGGCGCCGGCCATGACGATCTTGCCGGACACGTCATATTCCGCGTGGAAACGCGCGTCCGGGCCGGGATCGGTGATGATTCTGCCATCCTCGACGAAGAGATCACGGATTTCGCCTCGCCAGTTCTGATCTGGATCGTAGACGCGGCCGCCGGTCAG